>CAXIBK010000239.1:0-1542 GCA_964022225.1 uncultured Paraperlucidibaca sp. | reverse complement strand
TCATTTGCACTGGCTTCCCCTCTCGCACCCAACGCAATAAGCGCTCGCGGCCAGGCCCATACAACCCGCCCAAACGCACAATTGTCGATGGCCATGACGATTGCCGAACAACATCTTCCGCCTGCAATAACAGTTTGGCCGTGTCTCGCTTTGGTAAAGCCGGTGTCGCCTCGTCTATCCACTCGCCTGCATCTTCACCATAGACACCAGTTGATGACAGCCAAAATTGGCGATGCAGTGATTGACCTTTTAACGCCTGCTGCAAGGCCTGAGCGCCGCCAACATAGACTTGCTCATAGGCGGCCATGCCTGACTCGCTCGGCGCTAAGGCAGAAACCACCATATCCAAGCCTACTGGCAGCTTTAGTGTCTCAGCCTTGGTGACATCGGCAGAAAGCCATCTCAATGTGCCGCCTCCAGCGAAACTCTGGCCTGCCTGTGGCCTGCGGCGTAAAGCCCACACTTCATGGCCTAACTCAGCTAGCTCTAGAGCGATTCGAGCACCAACATCACCCGCACCGACAATTAATATCTTTGACATAAGCTCAATTTTTGATAGTTTTTGGCTACATGCAAAATGCACGACCTAGCCCAGAGATACTATGACCTTAACCGAGCTACGCTATCTCGTCACCTTGGCACAAGAGCGCCACTTTGGTCGTGCAGCCGAACGCTGTCATGTCGCACAACCGACGCTATCGGTAGCAGTGAAAAAACTCGAAGATTCGCTTGGGCTAAGCCTCTTTGAGCGCCATCGCCATGGCGTGCTGATGACACCAGCTGCCGAAGCGCTCATCGCTCAAGCGCACGTTGTGCTTGCCGAGGCCGACAAATTTGAAGCCATGGCAGATCAATCGCGTGATGAATTTGCTGAGCCTCTGCGCTTAGGCGCCATTTTCACCGTCGGCCCCTATCTATTTCCTTCACTCGTGCGCCGCATGAAGCAGGAAGCCAGTCCGCTGAAGCTGTACTTGGAAGAGAACTACACTCATGTGCTCGCAGAGCGTTTAGCTCGCGGCGAGCTCGACGCCATCATCGTGGCACTGCCCTTTGATCCGCCTGAAACTCGCGTAACGACATTATTCGACGAGCCATTTCAGTTACTTCTGCCGCGCGACCATGCCCTTGCTAGCAAGAAAATCATCCCCGCCGATGTTCTTAGCTCAAGCCCTGTGCTGATGCTGGGCGAAGGCCATTGCTTCCGCGACCAAGTGCTGGAAACCTGCCAAGTTGGCCAAACGCCGGGCATCAACTCTGGCAGCTCACTGATGACTTTGCGCCATATGGTGGCATCGGGATTAGGCATCACGCTTATTCCGGCCAGCGCCGAACAGCAGCTGACCGATGATGAGCTCATCACTCGGCCGATCAAACCTTGCCCGCACCGGCGTATTGTCTTGGCCAGTCGCCATCGATTCTCACGCCCACGCGCGCTGCAAGAACTATTGCGTGCCTTACAAGGCTTGGACTTGCCCGGCACCACTGCGGTGCAGCGCTAAACGTGGTGGCAGCGTCCGACTTGCCACCTCCTGCGTTACATGA
>CAXIBK010000238.1:0-1605 GCA_964022225.1 uncultured Paraperlucidibaca sp. | reverse complement strand
CACCACAAACAGCGAAATACCTTTCGAGCCGGCCGGTGCATCCGGCAGCTTGGCCAACACCAAATGGATGATATTGCTGCTCAGATCATGCTCGCCGCCGGTGATGAAAATTTTCGTGCCGGTGATGTCGTAGGAGCCATCGGCCTGTGGCACGGCCTTGGTTTTGATGATGCCTAAGTCAGTGCCCGCATGTGGCTCGGTGAGGCACATGGTGCCTGCCCACTCACCGGAATAAATTTTTGGCAGATAGCGCTCATTAAGCTCATCGCTGGCATGTTGTGACATCGCTAGAGCAGCACCAATGCCCAGCAATGGATACAGGGCAAACGACGGATTAGCGCCGAAAATAATCTCTTCGGTCATCACTGTGACCATTTTTGGCATGCCTTGGCCGCCCCAGCGAGGGTCGGCACCAAGACCAATCCAACCGCCATCACCGTATTGCGTGAAGGCATCTTTGAAGCCTGCTGGCGTGGTCACTTTGCCATCGCTAAATACCGCACCTTCTTCATCACCGCTACGGTTCAGTGGAAATACCACTTGTTCGTTAAACTTACCTGCCTCTTCAAGAATGGCATCGACCGTGTCGCGATCGACAACATCAGCCAAGGCTGGCAAGCGAGCCCAAAAGTCGGTGGCTTGAAAAACATCATCGAGAATAAAACGCATATCACGCAGCGGGGCTTTAAATACGGGCATGGTGGCCTTCCTTAAATCATATCGACGCCGCCCAACAAGGCAGCAATATAAAGACGAAAGCCCGCATCTGCGGGCCCTCGTTCACTTACAGCATATGTGCAACTTTAGAACGCGAACGCTTCCGAGTCCATTTGCATTAGCACATCACCGCCCGTTTCAATGATGGCAGCGTGTGACTTGGTGCGCGGCAACAGTTTTTGGAAGTAGAACTGAGCGGTTTTGATTTTCGCCTGATAGAACGCGGCATCACCTTCGCCCGCAGCTAGCTTCGACTGCGCGACTTGCGCCATCCACGCCCACAAGTAAGCCAAAGTGGCATAACCCGAGAACATCATATAGTCGACTGCAGCAGCGCCAGCCTCGTTCGGGTTTTGCATAGCTTTCATGCCAATTTTCATGGTCAGATCGCCCCACTCTTTGTTCACAGCTGACAATGGCTCAATGAACTGCGCCATGTCGGCGTTGTCTTTATTGGCTTCACAGAACTTGTGCACGATTTTGGTGAAATTACGCAGCATTGCGCCTTGTGACTGCAACACTTTACGGCCCAGTAAATCGAGCGCTTGAATCTCTGTCGTGCCCTCATACAGCAAGGCGATACGCGTATCGCGGACGATTTGCTCCATGCCCCATTCACGAATAAAGCCGTGACCACCGTAAACCTGCACACCATGGTTAGCAGCTTCGTAGCCGGTTTCGGTCATGAATGCTTTCGCGATTGGCGTTAAGAATGACAGCAGCTCATCGGCCTGTTTTTTCGTGTCATCGCTATCGGTGCCTTGAATGATATCGTTTTGTGTCGACAGCCAGTAGCACAGCAAGCGACCGCCTTCAGCAAAGGCTTTTTGCGTCAGCAACATTTGGCGCACAGCAGGATGCACAATGATCGGGTCCGCTTCTTTTTCC
>CAXIBK010000237.1:0-1626 GCA_964022225.1 uncultured Paraperlucidibaca sp. | reverse complement strand
GCAAGCTGCGTTCTTGGTCAAGCCAAAGCACGCCAGTTTGCTGAAAATGCCCTGCAAATTGCGGCTGTTGTAATAGCGCCAACGTATGCAAATAGGCTAACGATTGCAGATGGTTAGGCGTTAGCTCGGCATTAACTAGTTTTGGATAAATAATCGCTAAGGGATTGCCTGAGCCACCGGAGCCTGGTTGGCTTGCGGCATCGAGCACGGTGACTCTATAGCCGCGATTTGCCAACACCCATGCGCAGCTAGCGCCAGCAATGCCAGCGCCAACAACGACAATGTGCTGCGTCATAAATTCATCAAATTAAGCAGGGCTTATGGTAATGCGAGTTTAAAAGGCTTCACCGTAACGCGCGCATAGACGCCAGCGGCGAAATAAGGGTCGCTATCGGCAAATGCCTGTGCTTGCACGAGGCTGTCGAACTCTGCAACTACCAAGCTGCCAGTAAAACCAGCAGGGCCGGGGTCTGGGCTGTCGATGGCCGGTAATGGGCCAGCAATAAGTAGGCGACCTTCATCTTTGAGTGCGTTTAAGCGGGCTAAATGTGCTGGACGTGCGGCTTGGCGGCCGCTTAGCGAATCGGGAGCATCTTCACACCAAAGGGCATACCACATTAATTGTCTCCATTGTTCTGAGCAGGGGCTTCAATTATTGCGCCACTTTTTACCAGCCAAATACCTTGAGCAATGATGAAGCCGAAGGTCATTGCCATGCTGCCAAAAAGCTTAAAGTCGACCCAATACTCTGTCCAATACAGCACGACAGCAGCATTAGCAGCAGCGGCGACGAGGAAAAAAATCGCCCAAGCCATGTTTAGGCCGCGCCACTGTGCTGGTTTCAAGTTCACCGCGTGGCCCATCATGCGCTGAATGATGGGTTGTGAGCCCAGCCATTGGCTGCCGAAAAAGACCAGTGCCAGCAATACGTAGACCCCAGGCGCTTTCCATTGCAGGTATTTTTCATCGTGCAAGATAAGCGTTAACGAGCCCAAGCCTAAGGTAGCGGCAACGGTAATCCATTGGCTGGTTTCTAAGCGCCGTTGCTGCCACCACATAAAACCGTAAACGGCCACAACAGCGATCATCAAGACGCCGGCTGCAATAAACACGCCTTCTAATTTATACGCGATAAAAAACAAGATGATGGGTAGAAAATCTAAAAAGGCTTTCATGACAGCTCCGTCTTCGTGAGTGCCGCAAGCCGCGGCAAACCTGCTAAAGTGCTGCATCTTAAAGCAGCACATGAGCGCCGACCATGCCCGCGATCGATTTACACAGCCATAGCCGCTATTCAGATGGCAGTTTGTCGCCAACTGAATTGGTCGCTTTGGCTGCGAAAGCGGGTGTTAAAGCCTTAGCATTGACCGATCACGACAGTGTTTCCGGTGTGCCAGAGGCGCAAATTGCTGCACTCGAGCATGGTATTACACTGATTCCCGGTGTTGAGATTTCTGCTAGTTGGGGTGTGCACAACGTCCATATTGTTGGCCTACAAGTCGATATTCATCATCCCGTGTTGGTTGCAGGCTTAGCGCAACAGGCTGATGCTCGTGCTCGTCGCGCTGTTGCTATTGCTCAACGTTTAGACGCATTGGGCATGACCGGCGTTTACGAAGGGGTGCT
>CAXIBK010000236.1:0-1667 GCA_964022225.1 uncultured Paraperlucidibaca sp. | reverse complement strand
TGGCCGTGATGCGTGCCAAAGCTAGCCGTCATCAAAGGCTGACCTTCGAGTTGAATCGTGACCTGCGAGGGGTTATCGATTGGCAAAATATCGCCAACCTGTAAGTTGCACACGCGCTTCAAGCTGACTTTGCTATCGCCGAGTTTGGCAACTAAGGACAGCTGGCTTTCAACCAAACCAGACATCAAACGCGTGCGCCATTGCTCGTCATGCTCTTGTCTAGTAGTGCGAACAACGCCGCCCAAACTATCGCGAATGGGATCAATGGCAGCCCAAGGCACCACCGACATTAACTCTGCCTCATGCGTGCCAATTTGTACGGTGAATCGCGTCACCATTAGCGTGTCAGATTGCTGTAACTCATCGACAAATCGAAAATCGTGGTAGTGCTCATCAATGACTGGATTGATATCGACAGCGGTATGCCAAGCGGCCGTTATGGCAGGCATCAGGCTTTCGGTTAGGCGCTCCATAAAACGTGACTCTGATGGCGAAAAATCCTGGGCACGCACATGTTGCGAACGGCCGCGACCACCATAAAAATGATCAACCAGTGTGAACACCAACTCAGCTTCGAAGGCTAAGTAAATGGGTGAGCCGAGTGGATCAGCACGCATGCTAACGATATAAGCTGGAGCGGCTGTGCTGCGCATGACTTCGGCGAACTTCATCACAGCAATACGATCGGCGCGGATATTGTCTACGCTGGGCACCCATTGGCGCATTTGCTGCTTAATACCTTCAGCCAAACTCGATTGCACTTGTGACAGAGCCGGAATAAGCCGCGATACCGCATACTCTTGACTAGCAAAATCGTATTTTTCGCCTCCGCCTCGAACATCATCGGTGCTATCTGTGACTAGGCCTTCGGCACCCTCGCCGATTAGCGCATCAAGCTCTTCTTGTTCCAGAATATCGCCCATGATGAGTTCCTTATTGCACCACTAGCTTGGTGAAATAGACGGCCTCAATACCGCCAGAGCCTGTATCGGCAGTTAGCACTTCATTGATTTTATTAAGCAGTGCTGCTTGCAAAGCCAAGCGACCTTCGGGCGTGCTAATAGCATCGCGATTTTGCGCGCTCAGTAGTAGTAGCACGTCATTACGAATATGCGGCATGGCTTTGGTGGCGCGATCGACTACTGATGAGTCGCGATACATTAGATTAATTTCAACTTGTAAAAAGCGAGTGGCGAAACCGTCCTCGATATTGACGGTAAAGGCTGGATCCATCGGTAGATAGGCAGCAGCCGCTTTTACTGGGGCAGGTGCAACTTCAGTTGATTCAGCCGCTGCATGGCCACCAAAAGCGCCGGTGACGAATAAGGTGCCACCAATGGCAGCCGCCAGTAACACTACGACGCCTACACCGATCATGACCATCTTTTTCATTTGCCAATTCCTGCTGAGTGCTCGCCTTGGGGGCGCGAATACTAGTGAATAAGCAAATGCTGTGCCAGGTCAGTTAAGTTAATAATTTCAATCACTTGTGCTTATTTTTAAAAAGCCAATTACGGCGTCAAATAATTGGCAATGAAATAACGTCAGGCTTTTGACCCCTGCGCTTCAGCCAGTGCCACTAAGCGATCTAACACACGCACAGTCAAGCGTTCTGGTGAGCCTTGCTCGTCGACAACACCTAGCTCAAAGGCAGCTCTGGGCATGCC
>CAXIBK010000235.1:0-1686 GCA_964022225.1 uncultured Paraperlucidibaca sp. | reverse complement strand
GGAAATGGACTTGCCCGGCATGGTTGCGCACAAGCGCCTGCAGTTTCAGCGCACGACCGCGGGCGAAGCAGTACTGGCGCGGCCTAATTTCACGCTGCAAGCTGGCGATATCACCACGCACGATTTTTCTGCTGATGTCGTTGATGAACCCACGACGATTTTGACTGAAGGTCTAATGATGTATTTTTCGCGCTCGCAGCAGCTGCCATTGTGGCGCGCTATTGCCTTGCGTTTAGCAAAAACCGATGGCGTTTATATCTTCGACTATATTCCACTGACTGAAGAGCCTAGGCGTAGTTTGCTGGGTCGCATACTGCACAACCTACGTGTGCATTGGTTTGGCATTGTTGGCGATTTTGCCTATGACGAGCGTGATCGTGAGGCTGTGGCGAATGATCTTCGCTTATGTGGTTTTGACGATGTGCGTTGCTATGCCACTGGCGAGGTTGCGCAGGCGTGGCATTTGCCAGCGGCTGAAGTTGCCACGCGCACCTTAATTTATGTGTGCCGAATGAAGAACTCTACGGTGCTCGTACCAGCTACCACAGCCGTCTTTAAACCATCGGAGCAACCCTCATGAGCACGCCTTATGTGCGCCGCGTCTCCGCCTTAGAGCGCTACTCTTTAGTGCTAAATCGCCTTTATCGCTATCACGTCGACGGCATTCTTGAAGGCGAGGGCAAGGTAGATGCTAAGCAGCTGCAGCAGGCCGTGACACGTGCTGCTGACGCTAATCCAGCCATTCGTGTGCGTTTTCGTGGACTGTTGGCGTGGTCACGTTGGGTCGATAGCGGCATTGCACCGCAAGTACATCTTTTGCCATTAAGCGATTGGGATGGCAGCAGCGAAAACGGTGCCGACTTCCTTCGTCAACGCCTCGATGAGCGTGGCGGCGGCCCGATTGCCGATGTACTTGTGGTGCCATGTCGCGATGGCAAAACCCGCATTGTTTTTCGCACCTTGCACGCCGCCATCGATGGTCGTGGCTTTTTGCACTGGGTCAGCGAAGTGTGCCGTGCCATGCGTGATGAGCCGTTGCAAGGCTCTGATTCCTGCCTGACCGACTTAGATATTCAAGCGCGTTATGCCGATGAAATACCCGAAGAGCCAGCCGCTGAGCCAACTGCCTGCATTCCGGTATTGCAGCCAGCAGAGAAAGCTCAGCGCGGCGAGCTCGATTTTATTTGGCGGCGGGTGATTATCGATCACTCCGTTGCACAGTTATTGCCGCGCTCGGCGATTTTTCTCGCCGAATGGGCACGCAAACAGCAAGCCGGCCCTGTTGGCTTCACCATTCCTGTGGATTATCGCGGGCTGCGCACCGATGAAATGGGCATTGGCAATTTGACCGGCTATGTACGCCTGACCGTGCCCGAGGGTGCGACTACGCGCCAGCTCATGGTGCAGCTTGGCCAGCGCCTAAAAGCCAAGGCCGATTGTCGCCAGTTCCCAGGTATTAAAATGCTATTTTGGCTGCCGGTGTGGTACATGCTGCGCCAGCTCAAGAAAAAAGTAGATGACGTATTGCATGAAGTATCGCCAGCGTTACCCACTGGCGGCATTGTCTCCATGGGGCAAGTCAACGCTGACACTTATAGCTTCCCCGGCTTTAAAGCGGGGATGCTCTATGGTATTCCCGGTGCCGTTGGTAAGCTCAATGTGGTGTTTTTAAACTACCCTGACTCC
>CAXIBK010000234.1:0-1783 GCA_964022225.1 uncultured Paraperlucidibaca sp. | reverse complement strand
AACACAGTGATGGTTGAGGTCAAGCGCGGCCAATCATCCTCCTCGAGCTTGCCCGAACGCACTCGGCCCTGATCAATACGACCGAGCGATGACAGCATACGCATGACCAACTGCTCAGCCGGCATCTCCATGGAATAGACCAGCACCGGCTTTTCCGAGCGCATCATGGCGTTTTCAACCAAGTTCATGGCGAACGTGGTTTTACCCATCGATGGTCGCGCCGCAACAATCACTAGATCACCTTTCTGCAAACCAGATGTACGCTCATCGAGGTCTTCGAAGCCGGTACTGAGCCCCGTAATCGCATCTCCAGATTGAAATAGGCTATCAATCCGATCTAAGGCCTTGGTTAGCAAAGGCTTCAGTGCCTGTGGTCCACCAGCTTTCTGACTTTGCTCGGCAATGGCAAAAATCTTGCGCTCGGCCTCATCAAGAATGGCCTGTGCGCTAGAGCCCTGCGGCAAAAAGGCCGAATCCGACACTTCATTACTGATGCGAATGAGCTGCCGCAACACCGAGCGCTCTCGCACGATATCGCCATAGGCCGCGATGTTTGTTGCCGATGGCGTGTTACGCACCAGCTCGCCCAAATACGCCATACCGCCCGCATTGTCGAGCTCGCCTAAGCGCGTGAGTGTTTCGGCAATGGTCAGCGCATCGCGTGGACTGCCTTCATTGGCCAAAAGCGCAATCGCGCGAAATATCAGGCGATGATCGCGGCGATAAAAGTCCTCTTCGCCCACGCGATCTGAAACACGATCCCAGGCCTGATCATCAAGCAGGAGGCCACCGAGCACAGCCTGCTCAGCCTCTAACGAATGCGGAGGTAGTTTTAACGCCGACAGCGCGGCATCTTCGACGGGTTTTTGCGGAATATTCATCGAGCACATCACATCACATAGTGGCCTTAGCTTAGGCGCAAAGACCGCCGTGACCAAGACCTTGGCATCAATATTACCGATTCAAATGGCAGAAAAATTAAAGGGCGCTGGAGTTGCCCCCAGCGCCCTTTAATGAAGCCAGCTTTAAGCCAGCATGAAGCAGTGTCTTCGACTTATTCGGCCGTAACCACCAACTTCAATGTCGCAGCCACATCGCTGTGCACATACACAGCAATTTCAAACTCGCCGGTGTTACGCAGCGGGCCTTCTGGCAGACGAACTTCAGTTTTGTCGACTGCAACACCGGCAGCAGTAGCTGCTTCAGCGATGTCGCGGTTGCCGATCGAGCCGAACAGCTTGCCTTCATCGCCAGCTTTCGAGGCAATGGTGACAACCAATTCTGCCAAAGCAGCTGCGCGTGCATTGGCAGCTGCCAGCACTTCAGCTTCTTGACGCTCTAATTCAGCACGACGAACTTCAAATTCGGCCAAGTTTTTTGCCGTAGCTGGCAGTGCTTTACCCTGAGGAATCAGGAAGTTGCGGCCAAAACCAGGCTTAACATCAACTTTAGTGCCTAAAGCACCAAGGCCTTTAATTTTTTCTAAAAGAATTACTTGCATCACGCACCCCAGCCTTAGATGTGGTTATCGGTGTAAGGCATCAGGGCCAGGTAGCGTGCTTGCTTAATAGCAAGCGTCAACTGACGCTGGTAACGAGCCTTAGTACCGGTGATACGGCTTGGAACAATCTTGCCGTTTTCCGTGATGAATTGCTTCAGTGTCTCCACATCTTTGTAATCGATGTAGGTGACTTTGTCGGCCGTGAAACGGCAGAACTTACGACGACGATAGAAACGCGCCATGGTTTCCTCTCCTTAATCCTGTCTATGCAGTGACTGCGCG
>CAXIBK010000233.1:0-1879 GCA_964022225.1 uncultured Paraperlucidibaca sp. | reverse complement strand
GATACTGGAATAGGAATAAGCAAGGAGAAGCTAGAGAATATATTTAGCTCTTTCAGCCAAGCCGACACAACGATTACTCGTCGATTTGGCGGTACCGGTTTAGGTCTAACCATTAGTCAAAATCTCGCAAATTTAATGGGAGGTAATGTTTCTGTTACAAGTAGTGAGGGTAAGGGCAGCGAATTCATTTTGACTGTGCCATTTCGGCTCGATACAAATAGCTTGCTTGCTTCGAATAATGAGCAGAATTTACGAGCATTATTTGGCTGTGACGAGCGCAGTGGAGAACACCTTAAAAAAGTGGCGTCATGTTTAGGTTGGCAGGCTGATATTGCGACCAGCGCAGCAGCTATGTCGCAGGCAGCGCAAGAGAATGGAGCATATGACGTCATCCTTGCTGATTGGCAGTTGCCTGATGATAACGGTTTAAATGCGCTCACCACGATTCTAGATCAATGCCAGCAAAAAAGCTCTCCGGTAACCTTGGTTACGGTAACGCCTCAATCCACAGACACGCTGCGAATGCACGATGCTAGCGAGAAAGTAGACTCGATAATTATTAAGCCTGTTACCAGTTCCTCGCTTCAAAATGCCGTGCTAAACGTGCTCAATCATCGTGCACACCCAGAGCTTGGGCTCAGTCACTCGGGTGAAAAACTTTCAGGCGTGCGAATTTTATTG
This sequence comes from uncultured Paraperlucidibaca sp., assembly GCA_964022225.1. Classification (GTDB taxonomy): domain Bacteria; phylum Pseudomonadota; class Gammaproteobacteria; order Pseudomonadales; family Moraxellaceae; genus Perlucidibaca. The sequence goes on along the minus strand of CAXIBK010000233.1, from coordinate 1,198 downwards.
GCCGACGATAGTCAACTTAACCTTGAAGTAGCTGAACATATTTTGCGTAATGAAGATGCAGTAGTGACAACAGTTAGTAATGGCCAGCTGGCGGTAGACTTACTGGAGCAGGGGCCTAACGACTTCGATATTGTCTTAATGGATATTCAAATGCCTGTGATGGATGGCTTTACAGCGACTCGAATGATTCGGGAAACGTTGAATCTTAAAGATATGCCCATTATTGCATTGACTGCTGGTGCATTAAGTACACAAAAGCAATTGGCGCTTGATGCGGGCATGAATGACTTCGTGACTAAGCCTTTCGTGGTTGATGATTTGGTATCCATCGTAAGGCGCGTCGTTGCAAAAAATCCGGCAAAGCCGTGTTCAGCTTTGTCGACCGAGCATGGTGGTGAGGCGATGGATGCCGCACAGGCATTAGAGGCTGGGGATGAATGGCAGGAGATCATGGCGCGTTTCCGGTCACGGTTTTTTGAGGAGCGTGTGCCCGCTTTTAATCTCGCTTATGGTGCACTCATGAACAATAGCGCGGGCGAATGCCAAGATGATTTGAAGTTTTTAGTGCATAAGTTGGCGGGTGAGGCCGGCTTTGTTGGGTTTGGCGAGATTAGTGACCTTGCCAAACGCATTGAGCAGCAGTGGGATGACGGCGGTCTCAATCCTGAAGTCCGTGGGTTGTTGGAGGAGCTGTCAACAAACCTAGCGGATGCTGCTTAGCCAGGGTGGGTGAAGCTCTTGATGAGGCGATCTACCGCACCTAGCACTATCTGTCGTGGTGCTGCGATGTTGAGGCGCATAAAGCCGCTGCCAGCTTCGCCAAAATACACGCCGGCACTGAGCCCTAGTTTCGCTTTAATGACCATGTGTTGTTGTAGTGATGAATCGTCGAGCCCTAAATGGCGGCAATCTAGCCAGAGTAAGTAGGTGCCCTCTGCGACAATGGCCTGAGGTGCTTGTGGGTGTGCGGCGAGCTTCAATATCACTTCATCGTGGGTGGTTTTAATATAGGCGAGTAGGGCGGTAAGCCATGCATGCCCGTGCCCATAGGCTGCCTCTGCAGCAACCATTGATAACGGGTTATTAACATGGATGGCGAGCTTAGCAAACTGTGCTTGGATGGCCTTGCGTTTAGCAGGGTCGGCGGCGGCTAACCAAGCTAGACCAAGGCCTGGGATATTGAATGTTTTGCTCGGCG
>CAXIBK010000232.1:0-1898 GCA_964022225.1 uncultured Paraperlucidibaca sp. | reverse complement strand
GTAGGAATTCACTTTTTTGGAATCCTTCAGGAAGCGTTTCGCGAACCGTTTGCTCAATCACTCGAGGCCCCGCAAAACCCATGCGAGCACCTGGTTCAGCAATGTTCAAGTCACCCAGCATAGACAAACTAGCGGACACACCGCCATAAACAGGATCAGTGAGCACCGAAATATAAGGCACACCAGCCTCTTTCATACGCCCCAAAGCCGCTGAAGTACGCGCCATTTGCATCAGTGAAAATAGCGCTTCCTGCATACGAGCGCCTCCTGAGGCAGCGAAACAAATCAGAGGAACTCTGTGCTTCAAGCAATATTCAGCAGCCAAAACAAAGCGTGATCCCACTACTGAACCCATGGAGCCGCCCATAAAGTCGAACTCGAAAGCTACGGCAACAACAGGCAGCTCATTGATTGTGCCTTTCATCACCACTAACGCGTCTTTCTCACCGGTACTAGCCTGAGCATCAGCTAAACGATCGCTGTAACGCTTGGAATCTTTGAAGCGTAAAATATCAACTGGTGATAATTCCTGGCCCAACTCTTCACGCCCTTCGGCATCAAGGGTGATGTTGAGACGATGGCGCGCACCAATGCGTAAATGATGTTGGCACTTAGGACAGACATGCTGATTACGCTCAACCTCTGCTTGATACAGCACAGACTCGCATTTGGGGCATTTACGCCACAAACCCTCAGGCACTGCAACACGGCGATCGGCTGCAGACTGAGCACCAACATTCGGAAGAATGCGCTCTAACCAACTCGAACTCATCGATAACTCCTTATGAGCCAGTACGCGCTGGCTCAGCCCTCAGGCCTTATCTATTGCAGCGCGTAGCGGCGCCAAAATACTCGCTACGGCAGCGGGAATTTGTTGTGGCGTAGCGGCGAGCTCGCCGATACGCTGCACTAATACTGAACCCACCACGACACCATCAGCCACACGCGCCACAGCAGCAGCAGACTCGGCATCCTTGATACCAAAACCCACGCCGATGGGCAATTGCGTCAGACTACGCAATTGGGCGATACGCGCGCTTACGGCGCCAACATCGAGCGCGGCAGATCCAGTTACACCATTAAGCGAGACATAATACACATAGCCGCTGGCTGCTGCGGTAATTCGCGCGGCGCGGGCCATGGTTGTAGTTGGGGCGAGCAAGTAAATAGGGTCAATGCCCACGCGCTTATATTCGGCCATTAGCTCATCGGCCTCTTCTGGCGGCATATCTACCGTGAGCACGCCATCGACGCCGGCCTCAGCGCAAGCATCAGCAAAAGTAGCGTAACCCATGGCTTCGACAGGGTTTAAATAGCCCATCAAGACAATCGGTGTTTGACTGTCTTTGCTACGGAACTCAGTGACCATTTCTAGCACATCACGCAATGACACGTGATGTGTCAATGCACGCTCGTGTCCCAAGGTAATGGTCGGGCCATCGGCCATTGGGTCAGAAAATGGCACGCCAATTTCGAGCACATTGGAACCTGCGGCGACTAGTGCGTGCAGAAGCTCAACGGTGATTTCTGGTGTCGGATCACCAGCAACAATATAGGGAATTAAGGCTTTGGTGCCGCTAGCTTTTAATGCGGCAAAACAGGCAGTTAAACGACTCACGCATTAACCCTCTTGATCTAGATTGGCGACAGTCATCAAATCTTTGTCGCCTCTGCCAGATAAATTCACAATGATGATTTGCTCTGGGCTCATGGTTGGTGCCAGCTTTTCGACATAGGCCAAAGCATGGCTAGACTCAAGTGCCGGAATGATGCCTTCAGTGCGGGTTAGGCGATGAAAGCCAGCCAGCGCTTCTGTGTCATTAATAGTGACGTAGTCGGCACGACCAATGTCTTTTAACCAGCTATGCTCTGGGCCGACGCCGGGGTAGTCCAAACCA
>CAXIBK010000231.1:0-1925 GCA_964022225.1 uncultured Paraperlucidibaca sp. | reverse complement strand
CTGGCAGTGTGGCTAGTACCGTATGCGGCACAAAGCTGAGATCGGCGTGAATTTCATCCGAAATGATAATTAGGTCATGGCGCTTGGCCACATCGAGCAGTTGTGCGAGCTCGGAGCGTGTCCACACGCGGCCAACGGGGTTGTGTGGCGAGCAAAAGAGCAGCATCTTTGCCTTTTCCGCGCAATGCTCAAGGCCATCCCAATCGATCTCGTAGTGCAGAGTATTCGTGTGATTGCCACGCTCGCTGGTGTGTGTGGTTGGCTTGATGAGCAGTGGGTTGAGGATGAGCTCACGTTGATTCTCGGTGACGGCACGAAACAGCGGTGGGTATACCGGCGGCATCACGATAATGCCATCGCCCACGTCAGTGAGGGCATTGACTGCTGCGTATAAGATGGGCACCACACCAGGCGATAGCAATATCTCCTCACGGCCAGGGTGCCAGTCGTAACGATTCGCCACCCATTGTTGCAAGTTGCTGTATAGCTGCTCGGGAACCATGCTGTAGCCGTAAATAGGGTGCATGGCACGCTTTTGGATGGCCTCGCTAACGCAGGCTGGCGCGGCAAAGTCCATGTCGGCGACCCAGAGCGGAGTAATGTCATCGCTACCAAATAGCCGTTTACGGGCATCGTATTTTTCGCTGCCAGTGCCGCATCGATCTAGCGCTTTGTCAAAATCAAAACTCATCGCACTCGCACCCAAAAGCTCACTTCGCTCACGCTGTGTTGAAATTTCCGGCGTGTTTCACGAATCACAAAAGGAACATCCATAGGTTTGCGCAATGGTTCAAAGTGCGCGCTTAAATGCTCATGTAGCGCATTGAGAGTGGTGTAAGTTTCGCCATCTTTCTTGAAACCACCCAGCCAATCCTCGCGTGGTGTGTGTTCTGCGAGCCAGGTGTAGGGCGAGGCAATCATCAGCACGCCGCCGATATTTAAGCGCTCATGTACCTGCGTAATAAACTGTGCAGGATCATAGAGTCGGTCAATCAAATTTGCCGCTAAAATGAGGTCATACCCCGTGAAATTAGGCTTTAAATTACAGGCATCGCCTTGGCTAAAGCTGACTTTATTAGCCGACTCGCGCAGGTCTAATTCTTCTAGCGTGCGGGTTTTATAGCTGATCAACTCGCCCTCATCGACCAGTGTGTAGCGCACGCTGCCGCTAGTGGCGAGATTGACTGCGAGATCGATAAAGCGGGCCGAGAAGTCAATGCCGGTTACATGGTCAAAGCGGCGAGCTAGCTCAAAGCTTGAGCGCCCAGTGGCGCAGCCAAGATCTAGTGCGCGTTGCATTGGGCGGCCAGCACAGGCTTCAACGGCGATGTCGGCTAAGGCTTTCGGGAAGTTATCGACGCCGAAAAATGTATCACCGTAATGAAACTCGGCGTATTCGGCGAGTTGGCGGTCAGTTTCATAATATTGCGGGGTCACGGTGGGCTCCTGTGAGCTCTGCACATAGCGAAAGCCGGCGTGCTGGAAAAAATGACGGCGAAAAGCGTAGCGCGCGCTGCGACGAGATTCATTGCCGCAGGAAACCCATGAACCACCCATCATTAGATTGTGGCGGTCATCGAAAGTGGGCGTGGTGAAGTCGTCGTAAATAGCGTGAACATCGAAGCCGGGAAAAGGGTAAGTCGGCGTTTGCGTCCACTGCCAAACATTGCCCGACACATCGTAAAAGTCACCGTGAGCAAACTGGTTAACTGGACACGCAGAGGCGAAGTGGTCGAGATGGATGTTGGCATTGGCCGCCGCACGCGCCGGCACTTCTTTGTGTGCACTAATATCAGCTAAGCGGTGCCACTGATCTTCAGTCGGCAGGCTAATGCGCTGGCCAGTACTAGCGCTTAACCATCGGCAAAATGCTTCGGCTTCTAGGCAGTTGACCTCACCTGGCCAGTCCCACGGCATGATGATCT
>CAXIBK010000230.1:0-1939 GCA_964022225.1 uncultured Paraperlucidibaca sp. | reverse complement strand
TCTTGCAGCGCCAACATGGAATTGATGTAGTTGCCGTTAGCTTTTGCACGCGTCATCGAGATGTTGACATGATGGCGTGTATAGCTAGATGTGCGCACCTTGATGCCGCGCTCTAAGGCCTCAGCGCCCATATACGCCGGCCATTCCCATGCTGCCACGATCACGTGCACTTTCAGGTTGCTGGCGCGCAGGCCCATACCTTCAGATCCGTAAAACACCATTGGGCGCAAATAGGCGTGCGGCAACTTGTTTTCGCGAACCACGGTGCGATGCGCTTCGTTGATTTCATCGCGGCTGTAAGGCATTGGCATATTCATGATATGCGCCGACATAAACAGGCGCTCGGTATGCTCTTTCAGGCGAAAAATCGATGCACCACGATCGGTGGAGTAGGCGCGCACGCCCTCAAAGACGCCCATGCCGTAATGCAAGGTGTGAGTAAGCACATGAGTTTGCGCCTCACGCCACGGCACCAATTTGCCGTCATACCAAATCACCCCATCACGATCAGACATCGACATCGCTTGCTCTCCACGCACGCAGCGCGCTCGCCATTTGGCCAGCACAATAAAAAGTAGTTGGCTATTGCACCATAAAGTCGTGCTTTTCGATACTAGCTAAACGCCCTTACTTGATGATTTTGCTTGGCTCACGAGCTCTACAGTCACTTGCGCCACGTCTTTGCGCCAATCTGGAGCGCTTAGATCTAGGGCACCCATGAGCGCATCGCTATTTAGGCGCGAATTCATCGGTCGTTGTGCCGGCGTCGGATACGCGCTCGACGGAATGCCGGCCACTTGCTCAGGACTTACTTTAAGTGGCATGCCCAGGCGTTTCGCCTCACTGAGTACAAATTGCGCATAGCCTTGCCAGTGCGTGCCACCCGCAGCGGCCAGATGATAAATGCCTGTAGTCGGTGCGTTTTTCGCTTCGATTAAACGAGCCGTAACCTCGGCTACCCAGCTCGCCGATGTCGGCGCACCAATCTGATCATTAACTACCGACAGCGCATCTCGTTCCTGTCCTAATCGCAGCATGGTTTTCAAAAAATTACTGCCATGCGCGGCAAAAACCCAGGTTGTGCGGAACACCCATGCCTGTGCTTTTGTCGCCAGAATAGCCTGCTCACCCGCCAACTTAGTGGCGCCGTAAACATTCAGCGGAGCCGTCGCGTCACCTTCTCTGTAAGGCCGATCAAGTTGGCCATCAAACACATAGTCGGTGGAGTAATGCACCAGCTTGGCGCCGTGTACCGCCACCCACTCAGCGAGCACTTTAGGTGCCCGCGCATTGATAGTGAAAGCCAGCTCACGCTCAACTTCGGCTTTGTCTACGGCGGTGTAGGCCGCGGCGTTGATTATCCAATCGGGCCGATATACATCGAGCACAGCCATCAAACTATCTGGCTTACTTAGGTCTGCGCCTTGCCTATCCAAGGCAATGACTTCGCCTAAGTCAGCCAATCGCCGAGTTAGTGCATGGCCCACTTGGCCATTGGCACCGGTAATTAATATTTTCATAAGCTCTCCATCATGACCTGCTGCCAAATGCGCTGCACTGCCTCACGCTCGCTACGCAGCTCATCTGCTGCAAGCAGTTGCTTCTCGTTGGCCAAGGCCTGACGATGCCCACGCGCACGAAGGCGAATATAGGCATCCATCAATTGCCGCGCATCTGCTGCTGGCAAAATATCGGCAGCCATGAATGCTTCCAGCAGGCGCATATTATCCGGCCATTGGCATATTTCAGGATGGGCATGAGCATGTGCTAGAGCCAGGTACTGCACCAAAAACTCAATATCAACGAGGCCGCCAGGGCTGTGCTTTAAATCCACTTCATTTGGGTCTTTAGGTGCTAGGTGATCGCGCATTTTTTGCCGCATCTCAACGACCTCAGTGCGTAGCGTTACGTCGTCACGCGACTGCCGTAATAGCGCTTC
>CAXIBK010000229.1:0-2013 GCA_964022225.1 uncultured Paraperlucidibaca sp. | reverse complement strand
TGACCGATATTGCAGACCACGGCGCCATTTTTTAATGCGCGCAACATAGCAGCGTCGCAGACTTTATCGTTGCCGGTAGTGGTCACGATTAAGTCGGTTTCGCCGAGCAGGCGGGCGTTCACGTCTTCATCGCGGCCAGTCACTACGCCGTCGTTGTAGGCCGAGACTAGCTCGAAGCCATCCATGCAGGCTTGCATAGCGCAGATGGGATCGACTTCAGTGACGCGGACGATCATGCCTTCTTGGCGTAAGGAGGCGGCTGAGCCTTTACCCACGTCGCCGTAGCCAACAACTAGAGCACGACGACCCATCATCAGCATGTCGGTGCCGCGTTTGATAGCGTCATTGAGCGAATGGCGGCAGCCGAACTTGTTGTCATTTTTCGATTTCGTCACCGAGTCATTGACGTTGATCGCGGGCACTTTCAGTGCGCCTTTGGCCGTCATTTCGATCAGGCGCATAACGCCAGTGGTAGTTTCTTCGGTGATGCCGTGAATGCTCTCGAGCATTTGCGGGTACTTTTGGTGAATCAGGCCGGTAACATCACCGCCGTCATCGAGAATCATATTGGCAGCCCAAGGCTTGCCGTCAGACAACACGGTCTGCTCGATGCACCACCAGAACTCCTCTTCGGATTGACCTTTCCACGCAAAAACTGGGATGCCGGCAGCAGCGATAGCGGCGGCGGCGTGGTCTTGTGTGGAGAAAATATTGCACGATGACCAGCGCACTTCGGCGCCTAGCGCGACCAGTGTTTCAATCAGCACGGCAGTCTGAATGGTCATGTGAATACAGCCGATGATTTTCGCATCTTTCAATGGCTGGCTGGCGGCGTAGGTCGCACGCAGGCCCATCAGCGCTGGCATTTCAGCTTCGGCCAAGATGATTTCTTTGCGGCCATAAGCAGCTAAGCTGATATCGCGAACTTTAAAATCGGTAAAATTTTGTAGATTAACTTGAGCGTTCATCAGGAGACTCTCCGAGCGAACGGGCGCCGTTGACTAGAAATGCAATCGAGCCTGACAGAATATTCCTTGCCGAAATAAGCTGCTGCAGCGCCCCTCGATCGCCGGGTTGGCGCGCAGTATAGCTGCTCGCGAGCAAATATCCAAAATTATTGATATAGCAATTGTGGGCTTTTTTAATGGAAGGCATAGCCGCTGTGTAAGTCATCGCATATGGCTGCCTAAAATTTAGCTTTGTGGTACCTTTGTAAGCTAATTTTCCGTAGGGCTAATTCCCATGCGCACACTAATTTTGTCGGCAATCGCTATTGCCTCTTTTTCTTCTATTTCGCATGCCGCCACTTTTGGCGTGACACCACAGGTGGGTTTGGCCGGTGCTGGCGCCACGGTGCAGTGGGGCTTCAACGAGTACTTGGCTTTATCGGCGGGTTATACAGGGCTTGATCGCAGCATTAGCGATGTCAAAACTGATGATGCGACTTATGACGCAGATATATCAATTAAAAACCCGCAGTTATTTGTTAACTGGGCACCGTTTGGCGGGCATTTCCGCGTGTCATTTGGCGTGGTGGCGCAGAATAGTTCATTGGATCTAGTGGCTCGAGGCATTCAGAGTGAGCCTCAAGTAGAACGAGCTGATGTCTATGTTGAGTTTGCTCAGTCTGTTGCGCCTGCGCTAACGCTTGGCTGGGAGACTCCGTTAAACAAAGTAGGTCTAGGCTATCATGTCAGCCTAGGGGCGATGTATGCCGGAAAGCCTGAGGCTAGTGCGACCATTACCTGTAAAAGCATTCCCAATTGCTTCGGTCAGCAAAAAGACGAAGAGCGCAAAATCGAAGATGAGCTCTCCAAGTACAAAGTACTACCCATTCTACAGGCCGGTATTTTGTATCGCCTATAATACAGCGCAGATACTGGCACTAGAGCTAGCATCTGCCTTGCATAATCAATGAGTGCGTCGTACGCGGCGCGCCTAATAACAATAAAAGATATGAGGCACGCCATGCGCTTAACGCTATTAACGATAGCCCTTGCTAGTTTGCTTTCT
>CAXIBK010000228.1:0-2088 GCA_964022225.1 uncultured Paraperlucidibaca sp. | reverse complement strand
AGTAGGTACCGGTGCCTGTGCGATCACTTTTGAAGCTGCCTTCATGGCGAGCGCGGGCGAGTAAATCAAGATATTGCTGCATGCACCTTAACTCCGTTTCGCGAGCGCTGCGCGAGTCTGCTCGGCCACGCGCGCCACATTACTTTTGCGATAGGAAATGATGAGTAACACAACACCCAGAATGATCATCGGTGCGGTGAGCATTTGGCCTTTGGTCATCCAGTTGAGCAGCACAAAGCCTTGGTCGACATCGGGCTCGCGGAAGAACTCGATATTGAAGCGTGCGAGGCCGTAGCCGATGAGAAATAGCGACGAGGCGGCCATGCGTGGGCGTGGTTTTAGCGTGAAAATGAAGATCACTAAAAATAACACGAGGCCTTCAAACAGTGCTTCGTAGAGCTGCGATGGATGCCGCGCGAGAGCATCGACATGGGGAAACACCATGCCCCAGGGCAGCTCAGGATTGCTCACCGGACGGCCCCAAAGTTCGCCGCCAATGAAGTTGCCAATGCGACCAAACATCAAGCCAGGCGGCACAATGACGGCGAGCAAGTCGGTGATTTCTAGCCATGGTGTGTTATAGCGCCGGGCGAATAAAAAGCCAGCCACGAGTACGCCAAGGAAGCCTCCGTGGAAGCTCATGCCGCCTTCCCAGAGGCGAATGGCCCAGAGCGGGTCATTGATGAATCTATCGAAGCCGTAGAAAAACACATAGCCTAAACGGCCGCCAATAATTACACCCATGGCGCAGTAAAAAATCAAATCAGCGACCTGATCGTTGGTCCAGCCGATGCGCTTAGCGCGCCACAGTGCAAGCAGATAAGCCGAGCCAAAACCGAGCAGGTACATGAGGCCGTACCAATGTACTTTGAGCGGGCCGAGGCTGAGCGCGATAGGGTCGATGTGAGGGTATGTGAGCATGACGACATCCTTTTACAAACAGCTCGCATCATAAGCCAGAATGCTGAGGTGTAACACTCAATGTGCTGTCATACGCAGGCAAGCGACACTGATGCTAGGCTATATGCCATCAAGTAGTTAATCGCGATTAGCGAGTAAGGAGCTGTGATGTGTTTGTTAGCGTTTCACTGGCAGCCCGATAGCGACTTGCCGCTGCAAGTGTGGGCCAATCGTGATGAGTTTCTCGCACGCCCAGCAGCGCCAACGCAGCAGTGGCTAGAGGCGCCACAGATTTTGGCCGGCCGAGATCTTGTTGCTGGCGGTACTTGGATGGGCGTCACGCTAACTGGCCGCTTTGCTGCACTAACAAACTTCCGCGACCCCACGAAAGCCGCTGGTTTGCGTTCCCGAGGAGAATTGGTTGCGCAGTTTTTGAGTAGCGATGAGTCAGCACTGATTGCCGCCGAGCGCATAGCTGCACAAGCCAACGATTATGCCGGATTCAACCTATTACTCTGCGACGGTCAGCAGCTATTTTGTGTCGATGATCGTGGCCAGGTGCAAGCCGTTAACTCAGGCTGGCATGGCTTATCGAATGCGAGACTAAACACACCATGGCCGAAGTTACAGCACTTAGTCGGCGCGGCGAAAGCATGGAGTCTGAGTGAGTCTCTGGTAGCAAGTTGCAGCAGCGCTAAAGTGGCAATGAATGCCGGTCATGCCCTGGCTCTATTGAGCGACACCATCATCGCTAGCGACGAAGAGCTGCCCGACACCGGTGTTGGCATTCTGATGGAGCGAGCGCTTTCGCCAATATGCATTCGCACGCCAGCATATGGCACGCGCAACTCGACATGGCTGCGCTTGAGCCGAGAGCGCATCGAATGGCATGAGCAAGACTTTAATATTGGCGAGCGAGTCCAGTTTTCATTGGCGCGCTAGCATGGCTCAGCATGAGTTATTTGCCGCCGAGCGATGTTAAGCCGCGCTTGCACTCGGCCTGAGCAAATCTATCAGGCCTAATGCTGTAAGTTCTTCTTCCACTTCTGCGCGAATATCTTCTGGTTTATCAAACGCTAAAACTCGTTCCAAGAGTGCTTTCGCCTGCGCCATTGGCGTCAGGCAGATAGCTTTGCGCACTTTCAACAAGTTGCTTGCGCTCATCGACAGCGTGTCAAAACCCATAGC
>CAXIBK010000227.1:0-2091 GCA_964022225.1 uncultured Paraperlucidibaca sp. | reverse complement strand
CATGGTCGCTAATATGGTGTTTAACTTGATGTTGGTATGGCATTTAGACCACGTGGGCCTGTCATTGGCGAGCACCTTGGCGGCTTTCGTCAATGCCGGTTTGCTGTATCGCGGCTTACATCGCTCTGGTATTTATCGCTTGGATGCACGTTGGATTCCACTGATTTTGCGCTTTGCCATGGCCAATGCGGTGATGTTCGCAGTGCTGTGGTTCATTACGCCGAGTAATGATTGGTGGTTAGCGGGCCACGGTTGGGCGCGCGTGGGTTGGGTGCTGCTGATCTGTGCTGCCGGTGCGGCGACTTATGGCGCTGCGCTATTGGCGGTTGGCTTTAGACCTCGCGAGCTGCGGCATCCCTGATGCGCTTTCGGTATACTCACGCGCTGAATCAGCTAAGGCTATAAGTTCGTCATGCATCTGATACGCGGCATACACAATTTGCGACCAAGCTTAGGGCCGCACGCGCTCACCATCGGCAATTTTGATGGCGTGCACGCTGGCCATCAAGCCATGCTCGCGCAACTGCGTGAGGCCGCCGATAGGCTCGGCGTGCCTACTATGGTGATGTGCTTCGAGCCGCAGCCGCAGGAGTTCTTCTCTGGTGAGCAAGCTCCTGGACGATTAATGACGTGGCGCGATAAAGTCGTGACCTTGGCTGAGTATGGTGTCGATCGCGTATTGCTCGTGCGCTTCGATGAGCGCTTTCGCGCCTACACGGCGTCGGGCTTTATCGACGATTTGCTCGTGGCCAAGCTACAGACCAAATATATTTTAGCTGGCGATGATTTCCGCTTTGGTTGCGACCGCAGCGGCGACTACAGCCAATTGCAACGCGCGGGAGTCGAGCACGACTTTGCCGTCGATGAACTCGCTACTTTCGAGTCTGGCGGCGATCGTGTCAGCAGTACACGCCTTCGCGCTACCGTCGCTGCTGCCGACTTTGCCTTAGCGCGGGCACTTAGCGGGCGTGACTTTTTTGTCGCGGGCCATGTTGTTCATGGCGATAAAATCGGCCGTACATTAGGTCTACCCACCGCCAATATTTTGATGAAACGGCAAGTGCTGCCTTTGCGCGGTGTTTTTGCGGTCTGGGTCGATGGCATTGGCGACACGCCATTGCCGGCCGTTGCTAATGTTGGCACGCGACCAACAGTGCAAGGCGTTCAGGCTCGTTGTGAAGTGCATTTATTGGATTATCGTGGCGATCTTTATGGTCGCCGTCTGCGTGTGCGTTTCGCGCATAAATTGCGAGATGAGCAGCGCTTTGCCTCATTAGAGGCGTTGAAATCGGCTATTGAGGCAGATGTGATTGCCGGCCACCACTATTTTTCTGCTGAAGGCGCTACCGCCCAAAAGCACGCTGGGAATTGATTGCAGGCTATGGACTATAAAAGCACGCTAAACCTACCCGAAACCGAGTTTGCCATGAAGGCCAGTCTTGCCACGCGCGAGCCAGCACGAGTGGCGGCGTGGCAGTCTGAGTCGCTATATCAGCGCATTCGACAAGCGCGCGCGGGTGCTCCGAAATACATCCTGCATGATGGCCCTCCGTACGCCAATGGCGATATTCACATTGGTCATGCGGTGAATAAAATTCTCAAAGATATGATCGTGAAGGCGAAGGGCCTGAGCGGTTTTGATGCGCCTTATGTGCCGGGCTGGGATTGTCATGGCCTGCCCATTGAGCTCAATGTTGAGAAGAAGTTTGGTAAGCCCGGCGTCAAGCTCAGCGCCGCTGAGTTCCGTGAAAAATGCCGCGAATATGCGGCCTCGCAAGTGGCTCGCCAATCGGTCGATTTTCAGCGCCTAGGTGTGCTTGGCGACTGGGATAAGCCTTATTTAACAATGAACTTTGGCCAAGAGGCCGACATCATTCGCGTACTCGGCAAAATCGCTGGCAATGGCCATTTGCACAAGGGCATGAAGCCGGTGCACTGGTGTATGGATTGTGCTTCGGCTTTGGCTGAGGCTGAGGTTGAGTATCAAGACAAAACCTCAGCGGCGATTGATGTGGGGTTTGCTGCGGTCGATATGGCTGATTTTGCCAAACGCACAGGATTAACGCTGGCCTCGGCGGAAGTGGTGATTTG
>CAXIBK010000226.1:0-2145 GCA_964022225.1 uncultured Paraperlucidibaca sp. | reverse complement strand
AAGGCATTCAAAATTTGGAAGAACTTCGCGCTGTACAGCCCATGGTTCCCGATTGGCCGCATCGTTGCCTCTGGTTGTTTTAATGCGCTGTCTGCTGATGAACGAGCAGCCTATGATGCACCGTTTCCAAGCAGTCGCTACAAGGCTGGGGCGCGTGCCTTCCCTCGCTTAGTGCCTACTACGCCAAATGATCCAGCAACCGCTGCTAATCGCGCGGCATGGAAGGTTTTGGAGCAGTGGCAGAAGCCATTCCTGACTTGCTTTAGCAAAGGCGACCCAATCACGCGTGGTGGTGATGTGTATATGCGCGCTCGTATTCCAGGCGCCAATGACCAACCGCACATCACCGTACGCGGTGGCCATTTCTTGCAGGAAAACTCGCCGAAGGAGTTAAGCGAAGCTATCAATGCGCTGGTAAAAACCTTGGGCTAAGGCACTAGCGGTCAGCATTCATGCGGCTTGCGGCGAAGAGCGCCAAGGCCGCTAAGCTGAGCAAATACAGCACGACAAATTTAGGATCGCCGCCGCCATAAGCTAATAAGGCGGTGGCGATCATTGGTGCAAAGCCGCCGCCGAGCACGCCCGCCGCTTGCACGCCAAGCGAGATGCCGCTGTAGCGTACTTCGGGCGGAAATTGGCGCGCAAAGAGTAGTGATTCGGGGGCGTACAACAGTGGGAATACCACGCCGATAGCGATGACCATGGCCCACCACATGGCCGTTAAATCGCGCAGGCCAAGCAAGGCAAAAAATGGCCAAACAAAGCCGGCCAAACACAGTAAGCCAATAATATAGAGGCGTTTCTGGCCAATAACGTCAGACAGCCAGCCGGCTAACGGCATGGTGATGAGCGATAGCACAGCACCGGCGGTAATGGCCGAAAGCACATCGCTGCGCGGTAGCCCGCCTTCGCCGGTTGCGTAGGCGAGGGCAAATGTCGCGGCTAAGTAAAACCAAGCATTCTCGGCCATGCGCGCGCCAATAATATTGAGCACGGCGCCTTTGTGTGATAGCCAGACCTGCTTGAGTGGTGCTTTGACTGGCTCGGCCTTGGCTAACTGTGCCTCAAACTCAGGCGACTCCGGCACTTTTGCGCGAATGATCCAGCCCACACCAAGCAGCACCACGCTGGCCAAAAATGGTAGGCGCCAGCCCCAGCTCATCAGGTCTTCCTCGGGTAGCAATGACACCGCGCCCATAGCCAAGCTTGACAGCACCAAGCCTGCGCCCACGCCGGTTTGCGGCAGACTGCCATAGAAACCTTTGCGGCCTTCGGGTGCATGCTCGACAGCCATCAGTACGGCACCGCCCCATTCGCCACCAACGGCCACGCCCTGCATAAAGCGCAGCAACACCAGCAGGCCAGCAGCCCAATAGCCAATCATCTCGTGTGTGGGAATAAGGCCGATGGCAATGGTCGGAATGCCCATCATCAGCAAGGTTAGGATGAGCATGGATTTGCGGCCAACGCGGTCGCCAAAGTGACCAAAGATAACGCCGCCGAGTGGACGACCAATAAATCCCACGGCGTAAGTCGCAAAGGCTGCGAAGAGGCCGCTGAGCGGATCCATTTCGGGGAAGAATAGTTTGTTGAAAACCAGCGCAGCGGCGGTGCCATAAAGGAAAAAGTCATACCACTCAATGGTGGTGCCCGCGAGACTGGCGAGGCCTGCGAGTCGATGTGCTTGTGGCTTTGTTGTCATTGTTTGTGCCCATTTTGCTTGCTCTCACGCTATCATGGCGCACTTTCAAGCGACAAATGCAGCAGGCTTTCTATGCGCGAGTATCAACGTGAGTTTATCGAATTTGCCCTTAATCAAGGGGTATTACGTTTTGGCAGTTTTACACTGAAATCTGGTCGGCAGTCGCCGTATTTCTTCAATGCCGGGCTGTTTAACACCGGCAAACGCTTAGCGGCTTTGGGTCAATTTTATGCCGCTGCCATCGTAGATAACCAGCTCGATGCCGATGTGCTATTTGGCCCAGCCTACAAAGGCATTCCTATTGCATCGGCCACTGCTGTGCAGTTATTCGAGCATTTCGGCCGCGATATGCCCTGGTGCTTTAATCGCAAAGAAGCTAAAGCACACGGTGAGGGCGGCACGATTGTTGGTTCAGCATTGGCCGGTCGCGTGCTCATTATAGA
>CAXIBK010000225.1:0-2173 GCA_964022225.1 uncultured Paraperlucidibaca sp. | reverse complement strand
TGGGTCTGGCGGCGCCAGCGCAGGCATTGACCATGAGCGAGGCCTTAACGGCAGCGTTTAATACCGACCCAGTGGCAGCAGCAGCCTTGGCTGAGCGCGATGCCGGCATTGAAGTGGGTGTGCAGGAGCGAGCTACGCGACTGCCGCAGGTTAATGCTATTGGCCGCATGACCACGACCGATTCACGTGTTGGCACGACGCCATTTGGTCCTGGTTATAAGGAGCGCTACAACGGATGGGATGCCTCTGTGCAGCTACGCCAACCCTTGTTTCGCTATGATTTTCTCGCGCGCGGCCGCCGTGCCGATGCTCAAGATCAGCTCGCTGAAATGGGTTTTGTCGCGCGTTCACAAGCTCTGATGGCGCGCGTCGCCGAACGCTATCTGGGTGTGTTGCAAGCGCAAAACGAAATGACTTTGGCTGAAGCCGAGGCTGAAGCGGTCGCCAAGTCATTGGGCGATACGCAAAAACGCTACGATGTTCAGCTTATTGCCGGCACTGACCTGAAAGAAGCGCAAGCGCGCAATGACTTAGCGCAAGCCCAGTTGTTAGCGGCCAAACAGAATGTCGCCGCCGCCCGCGATGCCCTCGATGAAAGCACAGGTCGTGGCTATGAGCCTCTTGGCGTATTGAGTGAAAATACTGTGCTGCCGGCATTAACGGAAAGCTCACCTGAAAGTTGGCTCAAGCTTGCTCGCATTCACAGCCCATCATTATTGCAAGCCCAAGCACAACTAGAAGTTGCTCAGGCCAATGTTAGTTCGCAGCGCAGCAGCGCTTTGCCTTCGTTAGACTTTGTTGCCTCACATGGCCGCCAAGACGACTCCGATTCGCGCGTCGGTATTGCCGGTGAAAACACGGCTTATGGCATCGAGCTCACCGTGCCTATTTTTGCTAGCGGCGCCAATGTCAGCCGTATTCGTCAGGCTCAAGCCAGCTTGCGTAGCGCCACTGCCGAGCGCGACCGTGTTAGTCGTGAGCTTTCCCGAGAAACACAGCGTCTAGTGCGCGATGTGCAAACGGCGCAAGCCCAGGCCAATGCCTATGCCCGTGCGGCTGAATCTGCTGCGGCTGCCGAACAAGCCACACGCTATGGCTATGAGGCCGGTAAACGAACCATTGTCGATGTGCTAAATGCGCAATCGAGCACAGTGCAAGCACGACGCACACTTGATCAAAGTCGCTACGACGTATTGCTGAAAACCTTACAACTGAAGCAGCAAGTTGGCATTCTCACGCCACAAGATATTGCTGCTATAGACACTCTTTTAAGCCCTGCAAACTAAGACGAGAAAACAATGAATAAGCGCATGATGTGGATGCTGGTAATCACTGCGGTCGTCTTTGGCGGCCTCTTCGGGATGAAGTGGTTCGGCAATAAAATGATGAATCAATATTTCGACAATATGACTATGCCGCCTGCTGCGGTGTCGTCAGCAAAAGCGCAAAGCTTGAACTGGCGTAGCACTATTTCAGGTGTCGGCACGGTAGTTGCCAGCCAGGGCACACGCATCAGTAGCGAATCAGGCGGCTTGGTGGCCAAAGTGCATTTTGAGTCTGGTGCGCAAGTTAAGCGCGGCGATTTGCTGGTGACACTATCTGCTGGTAGTGAGCAGGCCGACTTGGCTCGCCTGCAATCACAAGCGACGCTTGCTAAGTCCGAGCTATCGCGCCTGCAGCGTCTGTATAAGCTAGAGGCTATCTCGAAATCTGAGCTTGATCGTGCCGAAACTGACTTCCGTGCTACGCAATCTGCTGCCGATGGCCAGCGCGCCAAACTTGCTCAAAAGCAGATTCGCGCGCCATTTTCAGGCCAGTTAGGTATTCGCCAAGTCGATGTTGGCCAGTATTTGCAGGCGGGTGAAACTATGGTCACCTTGCAGCAGCTTGATCCTGTCTATGTCGACTTCACATTGCCAGAGAAGGATGTTTTGCTGGTTGATGTTGGGCAGTCCGTAAAGGTCACCCTCGATGGTCAAAATGATCGTGTATTTGAAGGCGTAGTGAGTGCGATCGAGCCGCAAGTTGATGTGCAAACGCGTAACTTTAAAGTGCGAGCCAATGTGGCCAATGCGGATCGCTCACTGCGTCCTGGCCAATTTGCTCGTGCTGAAATTGCGCTGCCAGCTGTGCGTAAAGTGGTAGCGGTACCATTGACATCGGTGAGCTATAA
>CAXIBK010000224.1:0-2233 GCA_964022225.1 uncultured Paraperlucidibaca sp. | reverse complement strand
GGGTACAGCATTTGGATTAGCAGGCGGGCCCTGAATACCTGTGTTTAAATTCAGAGTCCCAAACGATAGAAGCTCATTAATGAGGTTGTTAGCTGCTAGCTGAAGTGGTTGATTGGGCCTAAATGAGTACTCACCCTGCAAAGCAACACCTAGAGGGCCTAGTGTATTAAAGCTCAAGCCATACATTGCAATATCATCAGGATACTCAATAATATAGCTGGCGTTAGGGGCACTAGCAGCACCTGGACCAGTAGTCGAAAGCGTCCCAGATATTAATGGTGTACGACTGTGATAATTGGCGTGGTAAAGGCCGAACTCTGTGTTATTCAAGTCCGGCGCCAAAATTCTCATTGCAACACCGTATTGACGACTACCGCTTGAATCTTTATCGGGCCCGCGAGGAATGGCAATACCAGCTGCTACGGTAGGATCTTCGCTAGAGGCACCACCTGCAATTAAAACTTTGCTACCCCCTGGGGAAGCAAAATCATTAGTACTAAAGTAAGAGCCATTAGGCTCAATTCGAGTTGCACGGAACTGATATTGATGCACAAGTTCCAAACTGACATTGTCAGAGACATCTATTGCTAGTTGACTCATGCCAATCGGCAAAAAGGCTTCCTTTAGCTCCGAGCCTGGGGCTCTTAACTTTGCCACATCAACAGGGTTCAATGTGTTTATACCATTAGGTATAAAGGTACTTTCACCCCAGCTAATAACTTGCTTACCTACTCGCACTCCTAAGCCATGGCCCGCCACATCAAAACTACCACGCACATAGGCATCATAAATCTCATAGTCATGGCCTAAGCGATTACGAATTGTTCTCTGATCTGATCGGTTAGGATTAAAATCTTTGTTTTGGATAGCATGATCATAAAAAGATAAAACGCGGAAGAAAGCGCCAAAGTTTTTATAGTCTATCGATAAATCATTATTCATTTTGAATAATGATGACACTAAATCGCCACGCTCATAGTTAGCATTACCATTGTCGTAGTTTGCGCTATTACGAACCCCGCCGTTTGTCGGTGCTAATAAGCGCTTATCTTGACCTGTCACGCGCCACAAAGCGCCGTAAGTCAGAGTGGTATCTAACGAAGCAGATACTTCATCGGTTACATCAAACTGAAAAGCTTGGGCAGGAATGGAACCCATCAGGCCGATAGTGGCGATTGCAGCCACCAGCGGTAAGCGTCGTGGGCGTTGAGCAGTGTATTTCATGTATGGCCTCGTTATTGTTATTCCAACAGCCGTCAGGTATGCGTCATTTTCAAGAAAGAGGCAATGTTACTCATCTGTAATATTTTCCGATGAGTGGCAATCCTTGTCTGCTAGTTGTATAAGCAAAAACGCCTTTAATCACCCAACTTACAACCAAAGTCGTACACATCCATATAGCAATGGACAAAGCCTTCGCGCTTTATCACACTAGCCACCGCAAAAGTGTTCAGCGTAAGCGCTGATCCGTTCCGACGAACGGACGGGAAGTTGGTGAAAACCCAACGCTGCCCCCGCAACGGTGACCCTGGTTAAGGTGCTCAAATCGCCACTGTCCAACAGGATGGGAAGGTGAGTGCCCTCGGCTTTTAGCCCGCCAGACAGCCCGGAGACCGACTTTTGCACACAACGGCCAGCGCGGTGGGCGCTCTATCCGAAGCATGTTTGCGCCCTCTCTCGGCGCACTCAGCCTTCGTGCTGGCTTTTTCAGCCCTGTTTGCGGGGATGCAAACAGCACGAGAGTCACATAAACACATGAAACACCTGTCGTTATTTCTAGCACCCGTTGCCGCTTTTGGCGCACTGCCCACCATTGCCGCAAGCGCACCAAGCCTCGACGAAGTCGTCGTTACCGCCAGCCGATCTTTAGAGCAATCAAATGCTCGCCTAGATGCTGCCACAGTCATCACTCGAGCCGATATTGAGCGGCAGCAGGCAGCAACTTTAGCCGACATCCTCCGCAATGCTACCGGCATTGCCATAGCGCCAAATGGAGGCTCATTAACATCAACAGGAATCTTTTTACGCGGCTTCGCCGCTAAGCAAGTACTGGTTTTGATCGACGGAGTGCGTGCAAATGACAGCAATGTCGGTCAGTTCGATTTCTCTTTACTGCGCGCCGATGACATTGAGCGCGTAGAGATAGTGCGCGGCGGCTACAGCAGCCAATATGGCTCAGACGCCATGGGCGGCGTGATTCAGATCTTCACGCGCCGAGATAGCCAAAATAGCA
>CAXIBK010000223.1:0-2294 GCA_964022225.1 uncultured Paraperlucidibaca sp. | reverse complement strand
AGCGCACATGACCATCGAAGCCACCCACCCAAGCCGACTGCTTGGCGGGCAGAGAATCTGTTGCAGTCATTAACGATCATCTAAGCTAGGAAAAAAGGCTACCCGCTCAGGCTTATCACGACGCTGATGGCCGAAATGCACCTCAAGTCGCAGGGTCAATGACGGTAGCGTATCCCAATCTCGATCACGCGTCTGCGTTAGCCGTGGCTCAACTTCGTAAAACAGCCAGTCGCGTAAAAACTGCTGACGATAGCGTACCCATACATAACGTGAACGCTCTTGCCAGCTCTCGCTAACACCTTCTTGACCAACACCTAAAGCCGCACTGCTGTCTTTGCTAAGGCCGCGACTAAGAACCGCCCCTCTCGACCAAAATGCTCCATCAGCATCATTCTCCTGCTGAAAATCTAATTGGTGATAGAGCGAAAAAACACTGCTGTCTTGCAAGGCGTGGTTGTAATCAATGGAATTAATGGCGCGCACTTTTTCCTTCGCGCCGTAGCGCAGGCTTTGCGCAAAGCGCACCTGATCATCTGGCGTAATAGCATAAGAAGTGGCAAAGCGACCGCGCACAAAAAGATCTGGCCCTGAACGCACACCTGCATCGGTCTCAATGCGCACACGTTCTAAACTCAACACCAACCAGCGCAACGCTAGCACTGACTCATTTACGCTAGGAATGCTGCGCAGAGAGCTGGTTTCTTTGCTTTCATCCTCAAACACTAGCGATAGACGTTTGCTTAATCGTGGCAATGCAACTTGTGCACGCAAGCGCAGAGCGGCTGTTAAGTCACCTTTATCATCGACGGTAAATTCAGAAATGGCGCGCAAGGCTATTGAGGCACTCTCATCCATGTCGGGATGACCTAGCCAATCATCGAACCAACGCACGCTCGACTGCGCTCGCAGCTCAATTAAGCAGTGTGGATAGTCTGCCCAACCTAATAGATCACCAGCGCTATCACGCGCAATACAGGGCTCAGACTCAATGCTTGGCGCAAAGTCTGCGGCAAAGGCCAGCGACTGCGCAGAGAGCAGTAGCGAGAAGCCGATTAGCCATTGTTGTAAAGTTTTCACGACTGTCCCTCCCGGTGGACTGCCTAATGTCAGGCTGTCACACCGAGGGTGCAGTTTCTAGTGGCAATTACAGTAGTTAAGTTACTGAATAGTGGTTAAAAAGTAGCCGTCACTCAGAAGCTTTCAGCGCTCAATGCCATTAATGGTGCGGCTCCGCCACGAATAAAGGCTAAACGCATCTCTAACTCCGGTAACATTCGGCTATAGAAAAATGCACCAACACGACGTTTATCAGCGTAGAAATCATCCGTTTTTCCTTGCGACGCCTGCAGCATCATCAGCCACATATGCGCGTAGCACAGCAGGCCAAAGGCGTGCAGAAAGTCTACGGCGGCGGCATTCACTTCATCTGCGTTTTGCGCACTAGCGGCAATCAAATCATCCGTTGCTTGCGCAATCGCATCGGCGGCATTGGCAGTTGCTTGCGCCATGGCACTTAAACCAGTGTCATCCTGCACTTGTGCAATTAGCTCACGCACCTCGGTCAGATAGCCATGAACAAACGCACCACGGTTTTTCACTAATTTACGACCAACCAAGTCCATGGCTTGAACGCCATTTGTGCCTTCATAAATTTGCGCAATACGGGTGTCGCGAA
The DNA here is from genome assembly GCA_964022225.1 of uncultured Paraperlucidibaca sp. Classification (GTDB taxonomy): domain Bacteria; phylum Pseudomonadota; class Gammaproteobacteria; order Pseudomonadales; family Moraxellaceae; genus Perlucidibaca. The sequence goes on along the minus strand of CAXIBK010000223.1, from coordinate 619 downwards.
CCAGCTGCTCCATGCCCCATTCGCGCACATAGCCGTGACCACCAAAGACTTGCTGGGCATCAACACAGGCCTCAAACGCTTTGTCGGTGAGGAAGGCCTTTGCCACAGGCGTCATGAGGGCAACACGATCGGCGGCCTGCGCTCGCTCTTCGGCATCATCGCTGTATTTGGCGAGATCGAGATACTTCGAGACATACATGGCAAAGCAGCGACCCGCTTCATTATGTGCACGCACTTTCAGCAGCATACGGCGCACATCAGGGTGTACCAAGATGCTATCAGCCGACTTCTCGGGCTGAGTAGCGCCTGTAGCGGAGCGGCCTTGCAGGCGATCTTTGGCGTAAGCAGCAGCATTTTGATAGGCCACTTCAGAAGCGCCAATGCCTTGCAAGCCCATCGATAAGCGCTCGTAGTTCATCATCACAAACATCGCCGCCAAGCCTTGGTTGATTTCGCCAACGAGCCAGCCTTTGGCGGCGTCGAAGTTCATCACGCAAGTAGCCGAGGCTTTGATGCCCATTTTGTGCTCAATGCTACCTGCTGCCACGGTGTTGCGTGCGCCGACACTGCCATCCTCGTTGACCAAAAACTTCGGCACCACAAACAGCGAAATACCTTT
>CAXIBK010000222.1:0-2380 GCA_964022225.1 uncultured Paraperlucidibaca sp. | reverse complement strand
GCGCTACCGCATGGCGCGGCATTGGTGGCGACCTTGCGCCAGCGTTTCCCCGTGGCATTAATTGATGAGTTTCAAGATACCGACCCGGTGCAGTTTGGTATTTTTCAGCGTATTTATGGCGATGCATGTAAGGCCGCACGGGTAGTCGCAGCGGAAGCAGATCCAAGTGCCTCAGCAGAGCGAAGCGCCTCATTAGAAGCGCTCGCACTCATCCTAATTGGCGACCCCAAGCAAGCGATTTATAGCTTCCGTGGTGCCGACCTGCCCACCTATTTTGATGCGCGCGCGCAGGCTAACTTGCCCATCCACACCCTCACCACAAACTACCGCACTGATGCCAATGTCATTGCTGGTGTAAACACGCTATATGCGCAGGCCTCGGCTCGTGAGGGCGGGGCATTCGCGCAACGTAGCGGCAGTGAGTTGGCTTATATCGAGGCCATTGCCCATCAGCAACAGGCGCGTTTAAAGGTGCGGGCGAGCACGTCAGATGCTTGGCAGGATATCGATGGTGTGCAGTTTGACTACCTGACGCCCGACAAAGAGGCGTATAGCTCAGGAGAGGCGCGCGATGCCTTGGCACAGGTGTCGGCGAGGCGTATTGCGCAATGGCTGAGCGCCAGTGACGCAGGGCTGATGGCCATTGTCACTCACGATGGTGAGCGTGCGTTAAGTCCCGGCGATATTGCCGTGCTGGTACGCAAAGGCATAGAGGCTAAAGCCATGCGCCAAGCTTTAGCGGCTGTTGGTGTGCCCTGTGTGTATGGCTCCGATCGCGACAGCGTGTTTGACAGCGATGAAGCCGGTGTTGTGCAGAGCTGGCTTGAGGCGTTGGCGAATCCTAGCGATGAGCGGCGCCTGCGCTTGGCCTTGGCGACAGCACCAATGGGTCTAAGCTGGGCTGAGCTATTGGCGCGCCGCAACGACGAGGCCTTATGGGAGCAAGACATCGATCGCGTGCATAAGATCGCGGCCTTATGGCGAAGTCATGGCGTGTTGGCGGCGCTGCGGCGATGGCTATTTGACTATCAGGTGCCGGCGCGCTTACTACATCCAGACTGCGTTAACGGCGAGCGCGCGCTGACGAATATCTTGCATCTCAGTGAGCTTCTGCAACAGGCTGCCGATGCTTTGCACGGCGAGCAGGCGGTGATTCGCTATTTGGCCGAGCATCGCAGCGCACAAGGTGGCTCTGCTGGCGATGAAGCTTTGGTGCGACTGGAGAGTGATGAGCGTCGTGTGCGCATTTGCACCGTGCATCAATCGAAAGGCTTGGAATATCCACTGGTGTGCCTGCCATTCACCGCAATGCCAAGCTTTCCGCCGAAAGCAGCGGCTACGCGCTACCACAGTGGTCGCGAGCTTGTTTTTGATTTCTCAGCCAATGACGCCAGCCAAGAGATGGCCGCGCATGAACAGCTAGAAGAGGAACTGCGCTTATTTTATGTCGCGGTAACACGGCCTAAGCACTTACTCTGGATGGCGTTGGCGCCAATCAAACATGGCCATGCCAATGGCGTTGCCAATAATACGGCGTGGCAATGGTTGTTCGCGGGCAACGCCGCCTTAGCGCCGGATGTATTAGCGCAAGGTATTCACGACTTAGCGGCGCTCGATGGCATTAGCCTCAGTAATGAGCCTGCCACTGAGTCCGTGTGGCAACCGCCGAAAGCGGCAATTAGCTTATTGCCAGCGCGTGATTTTGCCCCGTTGCGCCAGCCATTTTGGCAAATTTCAAGTTATAGCCGCCTGCGTTTTCAAGAGGCGTGGCAAAACCCCGAAGAGGCTATTTTTAGCGACTCAATAACAGAAGAAACCGCCAAGGCAGAGCCGACACCTAAAATTGACACCATGCCCCGTGGCCCCGATGTAGGCACATTCTGGCATAGCCTGCTGGAGCTCGCCGCCGAGCAGCACTTTGCCAGCACTGAGGCCAATCTGCTCGAACTCGATAGCTTTTTGCAGCGCCAATGCCAAGCGCATGGCTGGCAACACGCCGAAGTGCATTGGCAATACGAATTGCGGCGTTGGCTGCAAGTCCCCATGCGCACCTCGCTGGCCGCGCTCGATGCCCGCTCGCAAGCCGTCGCGGCGCCATTAGCCACTATTGGCCTAGCGCAGCTCGACGCCTTTGTTGTGGAAATGGAGTTTTGGTTCACCAGCCAGAATGTCTCAACCGATTATCTCGATGCAGTCGTGTGTGCCCACACGCTATCTGCACGGCCGCGCCCACGCGCCGAAAGCCATGAGATTCATGGCTTATTCAAAGGCTTTATCGATTTGGTTTTTGTTCACGAGGGCCGCTATTTTGTCGCCGACTATAAGTCGAACTATCTTGGCGATGAGCCCGATAACTACCTGCCCGAGCGTATTGCTGCCG
>CAXIBK010000221.1:0-2380 GCA_964022225.1 uncultured Paraperlucidibaca sp. | reverse complement strand
TACTCAATGCGCGCGAGGTGGGCGGCGAGCCAGTGGCTGATTTGCGCGTGCGCAGTGCTCAGCTGCAGGGCATCGACATTCCTGAGGACCAAGTACCACTGGGCATTGATGAGTTTCCGGCATTGTTTATCGCCGCCGCGTGTGCCGATGGCGTTACCACGCTCACTGGAGCCGAAGAGCTGCGCGTAAAAGAGTCTGACCGTATCCAAGTCATGGCCGATGGCTTGCTGACACTCGGCGTTAGTGCCTTGCCTACCGCCGATGGCATCGTTATTACTGGCGGTCCGATTGGCGGTGGTGAGGTCGTCAGTCATGGCGATCACCGTATTGCCATGGCGTTTGCGGTGGCAGGTCTTCGCGCTAATGACACAATCACGATTCGTGATTGCGCTAATGTCGCCACCAGTTTCCCCGATTTTATTGGTCTTGCACACCGTTGCGGCCTACGTATTCGCGCTAGCGAACACGATCTTCATTAAGCTTTAGAGTAAAGCCACGCATGAGTGATGAAATTAAGCGTCAAGCAGTCCCAATTTATGTGCCTGTGATTACTATCGACGGCCCTAGTGGCTCTGGCAAGGGCACGATCGCGCACCGAGTCGCTGCACGTCTAGGATTCCATGTTCTCGATTCCGGCGCTTTGTATCGCTTATTGGGCGCTGCTGCGAAGCGCCATGCTGTGTCTATTGAGAACGAAGCCGCACTTGAGGTCTTAGCCGCCCATTTAGATGTGCAGTTTACGGCTGATGAACAGGGTGAGGCTGTTATTTTGCTCGAAGGTGAAGATGTTAGCCGTGAAATTCGCACGGAAGAGGCCGGTCGTGCTGCTTCAAAAGTTGCCGTTCTACCAAAAGTTCGCAATGCTTTATTGGCACGCCAGCAAGCATTTCGCGAAGCGCCTGGCTTAGTGGCCGATGGCCGTGATATGGGCACCGTGGTATTTCCCGATGCCGATCTGAAGATTTTTCTCACGGCCTCAGCCGAGGCGCGCGCCGAGCGCCGCTACAAGCAGTTGCTTGAAAAGGGCTTTGATGCTAGCCTCGCCGCCCTAATAGACGACATCCGCGCTCGTGATACTCGAGATACAGAGCGTAGCATCGCGCCGCTGAAGCCGGCCGATGGTGCCTTGGTGTTAGATAGCACTGATTTAGGCATAGATGCAGTCGTACAGCGCGTATTTGACGAGGCCCAAAAAGTGCCTGCGCTGGTAAAATTTCTGATTTAAAAGCAGTGGCTTAGTGCCGCTACTTAAAGCACTAGCGCATAGCCATCGCCCGATGACTATGCTGTTGGCGGATTGGCAAGTGACGACTACCAGTATGGTTGCTGCCAATTCTTACCCCATAAACCCGTCGGAGCTGGTCCGTCGGCTGAATAGAAGTGCCACCTTGGCACTGGAAGGATTACATGACTGATTCATTTGCCGCCCTGTTTGAAGAAAGCTTAGTTTCCCTCGATGTAGAGCGTGGTGCTCTGATCAAAGGTACCGTTGTTGCAGTCGATAGCGACTGGGTAACGGTCGACACTGGCTTGAAATCCGAGGGCGTCATTGCCCGTGAAGAGTTTTTGAATGATCGCCGCGAGCTAGAAGTCGCTGTAGGTGATGAAGTAGACGTGGTTGTCGATGCTCTCGACAACGGCATGGGCTACACCCTGCTGTCACGCGAAAAAGCTAAACGCGCCGAAACCTGGATTCGCTTAGAGAAAATCTTCGAAGCCAGCGAAATCGTCAAAGGCATCATGTCTGGCAAAGTTAAAGGCGGTTTCACCGTCGATATCGGCTCTATTCGTGCGTTCTTGCCGGGCTCATTGGTCGATATTCGCCCAATCCGCGACACAGCACACTTAGAAGGCCGCGAGCTCGAGTTCAAACTCATCAAGCTCGACGCTAAACGCAACAACGTTGTGGTGTCACGCCGCGCTGTGATGGAAGCTGAAAGCTCCGCAGAACGCGAACAACTACTGGCTAACCTGCAAGAAGGACAAGTGGTTAAAGGCATCGTGAAAAACTTGACCGACTACGGCGCATTCGTTGATCTCGGCGGCATCGATGGTCTGTTGCACATCACCGACATGGCTTGGAAGCGCATCAAGCATCCGAGCGAAATCGTTGAAGTGGGCACCGAGCTGACCGTGAAAGTGCTGAAATTTGACCGCGAGCGCAACCGTGTGTCCTTGGGTCTGAAACAGCTGGGCGAAGATCCATGGTTAGCATTGATGGGTCGTTACCCTGAAGGTACACGCGTCCAAGCCAAAATCACCAACCTGACCGATTACGGCTGCTTTGCTGAAATCGAAGAGGGCGTGGAAGGCCTTGTGCACGTATCGGAAATGGATTGGACCAACAAAAACATCCACCCATCGAAAGTCGTACAAATCG
>CAXIBK010000220.1:0-2404 GCA_964022225.1 uncultured Paraperlucidibaca sp. | reverse complement strand
TCTGGAATTTGCCCGGATCGCGCAAGAACTCGACCACTTCGCTGACTTCTTCTTTGGCTTCGTCACAGCCTGCAACATCAGCAAAAGTGACCTTGATTTGGTCCTCTGTCAGCTGACGCGCGCGTGACTTACCAAAGCTCATGGGGTTGCCGCGACCACCGCCACCACCCATGCCTCCGCCCATTTTGCGTGATATGAAAACAAACAAAGCGACCATCAGCAAAATTGGGAATGCAGCAACAAGAAGTTGCGAGATCATGCCTTGCTGCTCAGGGGCTGCGCCTTCTACTGTCACTTTTTGACGAAGCAGCTGATTGATCAGATCTTTGTCTTCAGCCGGCGGGCGCACAGTCTCAAACTTAGCACCGTTTGAGCGCTGCCCAGTGATTAGGTCAGGCTGGATGCGCACGCTTTTAATTTCGCCTGCATCAACTGCAGTCACAAAATCGCTGTAATTCATCGCGGCACTAGGTGCTTTATGGTTAAAGCTACCGAAAACATAGGCTAGCGCCCCTGCAACTAGTAACCACACCACGATGTTTTTGCCGAAATCATTCACGCGACAACCTCCAGGTCAGCCGACCTTGTTGTGGCAGCTTAAAGCTGCCGGGAGTGATGGACACTCCATCACTTAGGCTCGCGGAGTCCGCTCGCCACTAAATATACTTCTCGCGAACGCGCTCGCGAAGCGTCTGGCTTACGCGCTTTCAACACCGCAAAGTGCTGCAAGATCGCTCGCCGATATTCTTCATAACCTTCGCCTTGAAACACCTTCACAACAAAAGTGCCTTTCGGACGCAGGACTTGTACTGCCATATCCAATGCCAACTCGCATAAATACATGGCTCGCGGCAAGTCCACCGAGGTGTTACCAGACATATTGGGGGCCATGTCGCAAATTACAAGGTCCATAAGCTCGCCATTAAGCTCAGCCATGATGGCGTCGCTGACTTCTTGCTCACGAAAATCACCCTGAATAAAGGTGACATCTGGCAAGGCGTCCATAGGCAAAATATCGGTAGCAATAACTTTGCCACGACCATCCATCAGGCGGCCAGCAACTTGGCACCAGCCTCCAGGGGCCGAACCCAAGTCTAAAATATTCATGCCTGGGCGAATCAGTTTATCTTTTTCCTGCAGCTCTAAAAGTTTGTAGCTAGCGCGCGAGCGGTAGCCATCCTGCCAAGCTTTTTGCACATAATGGTCGTCGAGATGCTCTTGCATCCAGATTTTGCTTCGGCCAGAGAGTTTACGATTTGTGATTTTTGTGGCCATAACACCGAAACACTACAGACAATGCGAGAAAAACAGGAACTAGCGCCGACAACCCGCTAGAATAGGCACTCTTTTTACCAGAATTCGGCGAGTTTTGCCCTGCTAATTGCAGGCAAGCGCCCTAGAGCTGAGGTTATCGTGAGCTTGTCCACCGCTGAGAAAAAACGTTTGCGCCAAATTGGCCATCACCTAAACCCGCTAGTGCAACTTGGCGGCAATGGCTTAACCGAGGCGGTGCTTGCAGAGATTGATGCTCGCCTGGAAGACCATGAGCTGATTAAAGTTCGCGTTGGCGGTGAAGATCGTGCAGTACGCACTGAAATTATTACTGAGATAGCCAACGCTACGCAGTCTCAAATTGCTCAAAGCATTGGCAAGTTGGTTTTGCTCTATCGTCCATCTAAGCGCCCAGACCCGAAGCTTTCGAACTTGCTGCGTGCGCTGACTTAAGCACACATAAGCTCGCACTAAAACTCTAGTTGCGAGCTTACTTGTCAGCAGTGCGCGTAGTCGTTAACCATGAGAGTAACTTGGTTAAGGTCTTATGCATTTCTTCATAAGTTGTTTTAGGCCACTGCAACAGCGTCTCAGTCGACTGCACAGCAGGGCCGGCATCAAGCTCATCGCTGCAATGAGCAACTAAGTCTTCGAGCCCATTGGGCTTTATTTCCAAATGACACTGCAGCGCTAACGCACGCTCGCCAAGCAGCGCTGCTTGTACGCCACACGCCTTGCTGCTTGCCAATAGCTCCGCACCATTGGGTAGCGAAAAGCATTCACTATGCCAATGCAGAGCGCAGAGGCCGTCAAACACATTTGGTATCGATGACTTAGAGGCATGCCCAGACAGACCAAACCAACCAATCTCACGCACGGGATTAGGATTAACCTCACCACCCAAACATAAGCTCATTTGCTGGGCGCCCAAGCAGATACCCAATGTTGGCACACCACGCTTAATGGCTTCGCGCAAAAAAACACGCTCATCGGCAAGCCAAGGGTACTTTTCGTTGTCATGCACACTCATTGGCCCGCCTAAGCAGACCAACAGGTCGATACCGTCTAGTGCTGGCAACTCCGGACTGCTGTCAAACCAAGCGGTAGTACTGATTTCAGCACCGTGCGCGGA
>CAXIBK010000219.1:0-2413 GCA_964022225.1 uncultured Paraperlucidibaca sp. | reverse complement strand
GCAGGCTCGAAGCTGAGCTAAATGTCTAGATATCTTGGGCTGGCTTTCATCCAAGGCACAGGTCAACTCACACACACAAAGCTCCTGTTCCGTCGTGATTAAGCACATCATTCGAGCACGCGTGTCATCGGCCAAACACTTAAATAAGGTGACTGGCGCCAACTGTGCTTGTGCGCCTGTATTGTCTGTATTTTGCAATGCCATCACTCCTGCCATACCGGTTGGCGTTGTCAATTTCCAGCATGATATCTGAAAAATCATATATATGGAATATCGAATATATTGACTTCATATCGAAGCTCAATTCTTTGCGTTATGCATTAATTCACCGCAGTGATTTCACACTGGCATTGACTACGAACCATAACGCACACCACCACTAATAGGCATCTGCGTTTGCAACACAAAAAGTCTTAGGACAGATGAGTTGTGCTGATTTTAGCGCCCGCCAACATGGTGCGAGTAACCGGTGTTTTGCCTGCAATATCCACCAGCTTTTCCCACTGTTCTGTGGTCAGCTCATTTTTGCACGAAACAATACGCTCAATAAACGTATCGCCATGCACATCCTTGCTCAACTTTAGCTCAACGCGTAAGTCATCTAGTACCCAACCCTTGCGATCGGCATACATCTGCAACGTAATGCTGGTACAAGAGCCTAAGCCCGCCAAAATATAATCATAAGGTGCAGGCCCTACGCCTTGGCCGCCAGCAGTTACGGGCTCATCAGAAAGCATGGCAAAGCCACCCGCACTAATCTCTTGGCGATACGCTGGGCGGCAGTTTTTCACGCTTGCGTGGGTAATTTCTTTCATGGGAGCACCTCAAGTTATGCACGGTTCAGAATGTAGCTGCCGGTCATCATAACAATAAGGCGTAGATGTGGCGTCCCCACGGGGATTCGAACCCCGGTTACCGCCGTGAAAGGGCGATGTCCTAGGCCTCTAGACGATGGGGACGTCGAGCGCGATGCTTGAGTAAGCTCACGAGGCAACAGCAAACGCTGCGGCGCGGATGGTAGGGAGCCTGTCGACGTTGTGTCAAGGCTCCCATCATGTAATATGCGTTTAAGCGCTATCAGCCGCTGCTTTTAGCGATAGTAATAGCGCAGAACCATCCCATTGCCGCAAGCCGCCCTGCTCGGCATCACGCACTAAGCGCACGAGCTGTCTATTTATAGGTGCGACAGTTCCCAAACGCTCGGCCAAGCGCACCACTTCACCATTAATCCAGTCGATTTCAGTGCGTCTACCGGACTCAAAATCCTCCCACATAGAAGAGCGCGCTACAGGGTCAATTTCCAACAACTTATGCGCAAGACGAGAGAAGAAAAAATCTGGCAATGACATCAAACGTGGAATCCACTGCGGCGCTAATGGAGTTAAGCGGGCAGGTTTTATGCCGGCTTTTTTCAGCAAATCCAAAGCCTCACGCTGCGCCATCGCCAAACAGCGACGGTAGGACCAAAGCGACAGCTCTTCTTTTAAAGGCCGGCCTGATAAAGCATTGATAGGATTATTTAAATTCAATAGCAGTTTAGCCCAGAGCACTGCTGGCATATCGTCATGCCATTGCAAGGTAAGTTTTGCCTTAGCAAATGGTTTGGAAATCAGCGCCTGCAAACCGACTTCTCGCGTAACCGCAAGAAAGCCTTCGGTACCTTGATGAAACACTCCTGGCCCACGCCGCGCCACATTAAATGGCACCATGCCCGCCACCACGCGGCAGCGCTGCAAGCCACGACTTAAAGTGGCAGCATTATCAATGCCATTTTGCATGCTCACCACCCAAGTGCCCTCGCGCAGATGTGGCGCTAAATCAACCGCAGCTTGTGCGCTATCGGCAGACTTCACGGTAACTAGCACCACATCGACTGTACTCAAGGCGGATACATCGGTAGCCACTTTAACCGTATCGAATTGATGTTCACGGCCCATATAGTCGCTCACGCACAAGCCGTGATCGCGCAGCTCATCGCGGCGCGAGGTGCGACCAACTAAGACCACCTCAGTACCCGCCGCCATCAAGCATCCGCCTAAATAACAGCCAACACTGCCTGCACCAAAAATACCAATTACCACTATGAATCACTCCGCGCGTAGATGCTCAATGGCCTGTTATATCGTAGTATCGTCGAACTTACAGCGCTGTATTGCAAATGCTCTTAGCGCTGTTACACATTTATGACTGGCGCAGGACGAAACATATGACAGAGATATCTCGTCAAATCTTAATTACTGGTGGCAATAGCGGTATTGGTTTAGAAATGGTTAAAGCATTTGCCGCTGCTGGTCATGAGGTGGCCATTGCCGCGCGCGATCTAGGCAAAACTCAGGCCGCAATAAATGATATTTGCCGCCAGCAACCTAATGCCAAACTTCATGCCATCGCACTTGATCTTGCTGACTTCACC
>CAXIBK010000218.1:0-2420 GCA_964022225.1 uncultured Paraperlucidibaca sp. | reverse complement strand
ATAGCGTGCGGCGGCGGCGGGAATAACCATTAAGGCACTGATCAGCAACACGCCCATGACCTTTGCGCCGGCGGCGACCACGGCTGCCAGTAATAGCAATAAGAGCGGGCGCAACCAATGCACGGGCCAGCCATCGACCGCCGCGGTTTCTTCATGGATGGCAGCGGCAACCAAGCCTGTCCAGTGCCGCCATAACAGCAGCGCCACGACAACTAAGCCAAGGCACATCCAAACAATAGTACTGCTGCTTAGGTTCAGCAAATTGCCAAACAAGTAGTCTTCAAGCGCGTGGCCACCATGCTCGTCATGGCTAGCGGTCATCAGCAGCGCCAAGCTCATGCCGGCATAAGCCATAATAGTCAGCCAGGTATCAACGCCGTGCTCGCTATCGCGCATCAGGCGGCTTAATAGCAGCGCGGCGCCCATGCACACGACGACAACTAGTGCGCCCATGGGCAAGTCAAACATTAACGCCAAGGCCACGCCGAACAGTGATGCGTGAGCGAGACTGTCGCCAAAATAGGCCATGCGCCGCCATAACAGCAAGCTGCCTAGTGGGCCCGCGACTAGCGCGGTAAGTACGCCACCGAGCAGTGGGTAAATGAGTTCAGTCATGTTTGCATCCAGAGTCGCAGTCGGTGGCATCGCCTTGCAGGCTGTGGTGATGATCGTGATGGTGCGTATAAATAGCCAAATCGCGGCCGCCGCTAGCGCCAAATAAGCGCTGATATTCGGGATGTTTGCTCACCGCCTCCGGATGCCCCGTGCAGCACACATGACGATTCAGGCAGACTACTTGATCGGTCGCAGCCATCACCACGTGCAAGTCGTGCGAGACCATGAGCACGCCGCAGCCATGGCGATCACGAAGCTTGCGAATGAGCGCATAAAGCTCATTTTGGCCAGCCAGATCAACGCCCTGCACTGGCTCATCAAGCACTAATAAATCTGGTTTGCGCAGTAGCGCACGGGCGAGCAGCACACGTTGCTGCTCGCCGCCAGAGAGTGTCAATGCCGCGTGCGCGAGCAGATGCTCAGCGCCAACTTCGCGTAGAGCCGATAAAATTTCCATTTGCGAGTAATGCTGCCTAGGCGCAGGCCATCGCAGCCATGTAAATCGCGACGGCTGTCCACTAGGCCCTGGCAGCGCTAAAAAATCGGCTACTGTTAATGGCAAATACGGGTTGAGCGGAAAGCGCTGCGGAACATAGCCGATGCGCAAATGAGGCGCTAACCAACGCTGCCCTGAGCTGGCGGGCATCAAGCCCAAAGCGATGCGAATTAGACAAGTTTTGCCGGCACCATTTGGGCCAATAATCGTGGTGATTTCACCGCGCTGCAACGATAGATCGATACCTTCGAGCACACTGCGGCCATCGATATGCCAGCTGAGATTGCTAAGCTTGAGCAAGGGCTCGGCCAATGGTCGCACGCTGCTAATATTTAATGTCATATCAGCGCTCATCAACGCAGGCTTGGCAGGTACCCATTAGCTCCAACGCACCATGCGTGACGGTAAAACCCGCCGCGTGAGTGGCGGCATCGATGGCCGTGGTAATGCCTTTCACTTCCACCAGTTCCTCTGCCGTACCGCACTCCTGACAAATCAAAAAATAGCTGCCGTGTGCGTGCTCCGGGTGCGCGCAGCCCAAAAAAGCATTGAGGCTAGTGATGCGGTGAACCAAGCCCTGTTGCAGTAAAAAATCCAAGGCACGGTAAATAGTCGGAGGCGCTGGCTTATGACCCTCTTGCGCGAGCTGATCTAGTAGCTCATAAGCACCCAGAGGCTTATGGCTTGCCCATACCAGTTCCAATACACGTTTGCGCAATGGCGTGAGGCGAGCGCCTGCCTCAAGACATATACGCTCAGCTGATGCCAAGGCGTTATCAACACAATGCGAATGGTCATGCGCCAGTGTGGGGCTAAGTCGCTGAGACTTGATCCGCTTAGGTTCTCGCAACGTAGGCTCTCGCTTTGAGGTGCTAGGCTTTAACGAGGGCGACGTGCTGTCCTGTGCAGAAAGTGGACGAAAAGCGGCGGGCATAGCGCATTAGCCTGAAATGAAGTGACGCAACAGTGTAACATAACACCACGATTTCGAAGCGAGCCATGCCATGAGTACACGCCCACCCATAGTTCTAGTCGATGGCTCGTCATACCTCTACCGTGCCTATCACGCTATGCCGCCGTTAACGACACGCTCCGGTCAGGCCACAGGCGCGATTAAGGGCGTTGTGAACATGCTCAAAAGTCTGATTAAGCAAGTCGGCCCCACGCATGTGGTCGTGGTTTTCGACGCGCCAGGCAAGACTTTTCGTGATGATATTTACCCCGAATACAAAGCTCACCGCCCACCCATGCCCGATGATATGCGCACACAAATTGCGCCATTGCATGCCATGGTGCGGGCGCTTGGCCT
>CAXIBK010000217.1:0-2433 GCA_964022225.1 uncultured Paraperlucidibaca sp. | reverse complement strand
TCGGAGCCGGGGAAAGCGCCTAGCCCCATCAACGTGTTAGTGCAGGGATAGCCCAAGGTGCGAACGAGCTCAGTAAGCAATTCAGAGGCATTGCCTTGCACGACACCGCCGCCGGCGTAAATGACTGGGCGCTTTGCGGCCAGTAACTCATCCACGGCTTTCTTGATCTGACCGGCATGACCACGACCAGGCGGCGTGTATGAACGCAGCTTGACCTTAGCGGGATATTCGTAAGGGAACTTCTCATTCGGATTGGTGCAGTCTTTCGGCACGTCAATCACAACCGGTCCGGGACGGCCGGATGCCGCAATGTAGAACGCCTTTTTCACCACCGCTGGAATTTCGCTGGCGTGACGAATTTGAAAGCTATGCTTCACGATGGGACGGCTCACGCCAACCATATCGGTTTCTTGGAAGGCATCTTCGCCGATTAAGTTCGATGGCACCTGGCCCGAAATCACCACCATGGGGATCGAGTCCATATAGGCCGTGGCAATCGCTGTCACTGTGTTAGTCGCGCCGGGGCCAGAAGTCACCAAAACGGTGCCGACTTTGCCAGTGGCACGCGCATAACCATCGGCCGCATGACCGGCCGCTTGTTCGTGGCGCACTAAAATATGTTTGACTTTATCTTGCTGGAAGATGGCATCGTAAATATGCAACACCGCTCCGCCAGGATAACCAAATAAAAATTCCACGCCTTCATCTGCAAGTGCGCGGATGAGCATTTCACCGCCTGATAACTGTTCCACAATTCACCCTATTTTTAGGAATGGCTATGCCTGCGCGCGGCCGCCTTTAGGGGCCGAATCGTATCACAGGCGCTGTACTCATGGGGGCTGATGCAGATGCTCTTGACCTCGGGGTCGAGGTGGCAACGTGCTGGCTGCGGGTGCGCACAGCGTGTTGCAGAGCAGGCAGTAGAGACGACGAGGTACGCGTCTTGAATCAGAGCAATCGCTGCTCTGGCGCCGATTTGCCGAGGGTGGTCAGCGTGTCGGCGCCCTCCATGAAGCTGAGTATTTTTTATGCACAACGCTTATATGTCAAGCCTTTAGCTGCGCTTAATGTAGCCTTGGGCGCTGACACACCAATTGACCGTGCTCAAGCTCCACAAATATCGTATCGCCACTCACGAAGTCACCGCGCAGCAAGTGGTCAGCTAGTGGGTTTTCAAGCTCGGCCTGGATGGCGCGTTTCAATGGTCGCGCGCCGAACAACGGGTCGAAGCCAACTGCCGCCAAATGCGCCATGGCCGCATCGCTAAGCTCAAGTTTCAGCTCGCGATCAGCTAAGCGCTGACGTAGGCGATCAAGCTGAATATCGGCGATGACGCGGATTTGTGCCTCGCCCAATGGCGCGAACACCACAGTCTCATCAATTCGATTGACGAACTCAGGCCTGAAGTGGCGATGCACCGCCTCCATAACCGCAGCACGCACCTGATCGGTCTGTCCCGCTTGCGTGAGGCTTTGAATCAAGTCTGCACCCAAGTTTGAGGTCATGATGATTAGCGTATTGCGGAAGTCGACAGTACGCCCTTGGCCATCGGTCAAACGGCCATCTTCGAGTACTTGCAGCAAGATATTAAATACATCGGGATGCGCTTTTTCGACTTCATCGAGCAGCAATACTGAATAAGGCTTACGACGCACGGCCTCGGTCAAGGTGCCGCCAGACTCATAGCCGACATAACCTGGAGGTGCGCCCACCAAGCGTGACACCGAATGCTTCTCCATAAACTCAGACATATCGATGCGCACCATGGCGTCATCGCTGTCGAAGAGAAAATTCGCTAGCGCTTTACACAGCTCGGTTTTACCCACACCGGTTGGGCCAAGAAATAAGAATGAGCCACTCGGACGATTGGGGTCGGTCAAGCCGGCGCGTGAACGGCGCACGGCATTGGCCACAGCTTTCACGGCCTCATCTTGGCCAACCACACGCTCGGTAAGTACGGTTTCCATGCGCAATAATTTGTCACGCTCGCCTTCCAGCATACGCGCCACAGGGATGCCGGTGGTACGCGCCACCACTTCAGCGATCTCGGCGTCGGTCACTTTGCTACGTAGCAGAGTTGCCTCGGGGCGCTCACCGCTTTGCGCATCGGCCAAGCGTTTCTCTAACTCAGGAATGCTACCGTATTGCAGCTTAGACATAGTCTCCAAGTCGCCTTGACGTTTGGCGGCATCGAAATCTAGGCGTGCCTTTTCCAGCAACTCTTTCACCTGCTGAGCACCGGCCACGGATGACTTTTCACTGCGCCAAATCTCATCGAGATCGGCATATTCGCGCTCGAGTTTGAGGATGTCTTCCTCCAGCTTCACTAAACGCTGCTTAGACGCCGCATCGTCTTCGTTTTTCAACGCCTCGCGCTCCATTTTCAGTTGGATGAGACGGCGATCTAGACGATCCATGGACTCCGGGCGTGAA
>CAXIBK010000216.1:0-2472 GCA_964022225.1 uncultured Paraperlucidibaca sp. | reverse complement strand
CCGTTGAGCTAAGTATTGAGTCTTGGCTCGATAAAGACATGACCATCGATAATCCTGATTTGCTCGGCAAGGTGACGCGTCAAGAAGATGCGCGTGGTCGTTATATTGAGTTCTGCAAATCTACTTTCCCCTATCATTTGACGCTGCGTGGCTTAAAAATTGTCATCGATGGCGCGCATGGTGCGACCTATCAAGTTGGGCCTGCCGTATTTGCCGAGCTAGGCGCGACAGTAATTCGCCATGCCTGTGAGCCTGACGGTAAAAACATCAATGATGGTGTTGGCTCTACACATCCTGAGTCATTACAGCAGCGCGTATTGGCCGAAAAGGCCGATCTCGGCATTGCTTTTGATGGCGATGGCGATCGCATTGTCATGGTTGATCATCGTGGCGAAGTCATCGATGGAGATGAGCTGCTCTATATCATGGCCTGCGAACGCCAGCGTAGCGGGCAGGAAGTTGGCGGTGTTGTTGGTACTTTAATGAGTAACTTCGGGCTTGAAAAAGCTATCACTGCATTAGGCTTTGAGTTTGTTCGTGCCAATGTTGGTGATCGTTATGTCATGGCCGCCCTCAATGAGCGCGGCTGGACTTTAGGCGGCGAGGCATCTGGGCATATCGTTTGTCTCGATAAGTCGAGCACAGGCGATGCGATCGTCGCTGCGTTACAAGTGCTTAAAGCAATTGTTGAGAGCGGCAGGTCTTTGGCGGAATTAAAGTCTGGAATGAGCAAGTTTCCACATCGGCTAATTAATGTGCGCCTTGCGGAGCGGGTTGATGTAATGAGCAAGGCTAGCGTGCAAAGTGCAATAGCCGATGCTGAGCAGCAATTGGCAGGGCAGGGCCGTGTATTACTGCGTGCATCAGGCACTGAGCCGGTAATTCGCGTCATGGTGGAGGGCCAAAATGCACCATTAGTGCAAGCGCTTGCAGAATCTCTTGCTGAGACCGTGCGCAACTGCTTGTAAGCCGTCGTCGGCTTCGCTAGTATTGCCGACCTCGCGAGGCCGGCCTGCCAAGGAATATGTTTATGCGTCAGCCCTGGGTTGGTGGTAACTGGAAAATGAATGGTCTGCGCGAGTCCAATGCAGCATTGTTAGGCGCACTAAAAGGCGCGGAACAATTAGCTGGAGTGGATGTTGCGATTGCTGTGCCTGCGCCTTATTGGCAGCAAGCTAGCGAGGCGATGAGTGATTGCGTGATTAATGTCATGGCGCAAACTATCTCGCCACACGCCTCTGGCGCTTATACGGGCGATTGCTCGGTGGCCATGATGCAGGATTTCAAACTCTCAGGGGCCTTAGTTGGCCACTCAGAGCGGCGCCAAGGCGCTGGTGAATCCGATGCCTTGGTAGCAGCACAATTTGCTGCACTACGTGGTGCAGGTTTGTCTGCGGTGCTTTGTGTGGGTGAAACGCTGGCTGAGCGCGAGGCGGGCGAAACGCTTGCCGTGGTGTCGCGACAACTGGTTGCAGTGTTGGAGCAGTGCGGTGCTGCGGCATTGGCTGCAGGTGTTTTGGCGTATGAGCCTGTGTGGGCAATTGGCACTGGCTTAACTGCAACGCCAGAGCAAGCGCAAGCGGTGCATGCTTCGTTGCGAGCTGTAGTGGCTGCGTTTGATATTGATGCGGCAAATGCGTTGCGGATTGTTTACGGCGGCAGCGTAAAAGCAGATAATGCGGCCGGCTTATTTAGCATGCCGGATATTGATGGGGCGTTGGTTGGGGGGGCATCCTTGTCAGCGTCAGAATTTTTAGCGATTTGCCAAGCGGCTGGGCATGTCGCGCAATAGGATGAATGGTCATGGAAACACTGGTGTTGGTTGCGCACATCATCGTGGCAGTGGTCATGATAGCTTTGATTTTGGTTCAGCAAGGTAAGGGTGCCGAAATGGGCGCCTCCTTTGGCTCGGGCGCATCAGGCACAGTATTTGGTGGTTCAGGCTCGACCGGTTTTTTAACGAAGCTGACAGCTGGCTTGGCATTGGTGTTTTTCGTGACAAGTCTTGGCTTGGCCATTTATGCCAAAAATCATTCGCGTGCGTTGGCAACATCGCTCGCACCAAATTCGCAAGCCATTCCTGGGTTACCAGAGTTGCCTGTGAAGCAAGCGCCAGTCGTGCCGGCAAATCCTGATTTGCCCGTAGCTCCAGCGCAGTAATAAGTCGCACCTATGGGCGTCCCGGTGGCGGGGTAAAACACCAATGCGGGAGTGGTGAAATTGGTATACACGCAGCCTTGAGGTGGCTGTGCCTAACGGCGTGGGGGTTCAAGTCCCCCCTTCCGCACCAATTTAGCCGAATTTCTGAGCGATCAGAGAGTTCGGCGCAAATACTGGCATTGCCAGTGGCGAAAGGGTTTGACAAGTTCGTGTCATCCCCCTACAGTTCGCAACCTCTGATGCGGGGTGGAGCAGTCAGGTAGCTCGTCGGGCTCATAACCCGAAGGTCGTTGGTTCAAATCCAGCCCCCGC
>CAXIBK010000215.1:0-2475 GCA_964022225.1 uncultured Paraperlucidibaca sp. | reverse complement strand
AACTGATAGATTTCCCTTATTCGACATTGAAGAGTGATTGATCGCGCGCGCATCTTACGGCAAAATGGCGCGCCCAACATGTAGGCCGGTGTTATATAACCGTCCTGTGCTTGTTTTTTTGCTGCTGAGCGGAGGTAAACGCCCATGCAATGCATCATGCTGAAAGCCAAGTTACATCGTGCCTGTGTCACACATGCCGAATTAGACTACGAAGGCTCATGCGCTATCGATGGCGATTTGCTGGACCTTTCTGGCATTCGTGAGTACGAACAAATTCAGATTTATAACGTTGGTAATGGCCAACGCTTCACGACCTATGCTATTCGTGCTGAGTCTGGCTCAGGCATGATTTCGGTCAATGGTGCTGCGGCGCACAAAGCACAGCCCGGTGATCGTGTCATTATTTGCACCTATGCCCAGTTCACTGAAGAAGAGCTTGCTAACTTCAAGCCTCGCTTGGTGTATTGCAATATTGACAATACTGTTAGCCACAGCGCTAACGCGATTCCAGTACAAGTCGCCTAAGGCACTAGAAATATCGATCTGTAGTATTTAATTCACTAGATCGCAGATACAAAAAAGCCGGCAATCGCCGGCTTTTTTGTGGGTGCTGCTTAGCCGAACAGGCTTTGCAGCATCGCATTAAGTGACGCTTGCCACTCTTGGCCATGCTCAACGAGTTGATGGCCACCGTATACAACGATGAGCAAGCCCGAGAACATTACGATGACCGGCAAAATCCAACGCTCATAACGGTAGTAGAAGGATTTATGACGAACCTCAGCATCAGCTGCATCCATTTCTTCCTCACCAACCACCATGCGCGTGAGCAACTGGTTTAGAGCCACTGGCGGCGACAGATAACCTAATTCAAAAGCAGCCAACACGATCATCCAGAAGTGGACCGGGTTGATACCATTTGAGTAGGCAATTGGAGCGACTGTCGCGGACACCAAGATCACTGCACCGAACGGATCCATAATCATGCCAACAAACACCATCATAAACATCAAGATGGTCAGTGCCAGCCAGATATTACCAAGGTCAGCAGGAACGCTTTCCATGATGCCCGAATGCTCGATCACACCGCCGACCGACACGGACAATGCCATCAGCATAATTAGCGCGCCAATGTGGCCAATCGTTTCGTTAGTAGCAAATCGGACAGCTTGCTCAAGACTCAAGCGGCGCTCAGCTTCTGGGTTAATTTGCACAGCCTGAGCTTTTGGCTCGCGACGGATTTTGTCGAAAATCACAATGAACAACATGATTACCGGCAACATCACGGGAGCAGTGAACTCATCGAGCTGCGCATCAAGCAGGTACTTATAGCCGTTGATCACCAACAGCGTGATAACGATATAAGGTGATACAGGAACCAAAGCGCGTGCAGAGTCACGCAATGCTGTTGAGAACACGGCACGCTCACGACCTGTCGAGTCTTCCTTCACTAGCATTGCGAAGAGCAGAAACAGCGTAGAGGTGATCATGAACACGCCAACACCCCAACCGTACAACTCGTTGGTGGTAACTTGCTTGTTCAAGGCAGCAATCAAAACGATCAGCAAGCATGGGCGCAACACAACACCCATCGAACCAGACATTGCAGCGGCTGCCAATGCCATTTGGCGACGACCACCAGCTGAGTAGACTTCTTTATAGACGATGGCGCCCGCTGCGATAACGAAAATACCTGAAGCACCGGTATAGGCCGTTGGGATCGCGGCAGCTAGCAAGATAACCCAGGTCAATGCTTCTGGGCTTAACTTCCATGGACGCACAATATCGAGGAACAAAGTCACTACGCGCGTTTGCTTGAGCAACATACCAGCCCAAATATATAACGAGAGATTCAAGAAGATGCCGGAGTATTCCAGCAACTGGCCTAAGTAAATGGCAATACCAGCCCAGTGCTGTTCCGCAAAGAATACGCTAGCCGATGACATCGCCATGAAAGCAAACAATGGAATAGTCAGCAGACTCATACCAAAGTTTCCGCCAGCAGGCGCATCTTTCGGCGGGCGAACTACACGAACAGCACTGATTATTGCCAGCACCGAAAATAGGCCTATAAAAATATAGTTAACTAGCGGCTTATCTACTGGTATGCCCGATGCGAGCAATACCTTGTTGTAGTAGTACCACGAGGTAAACGCCAAGATACTATTCGCAATAACCATCGCCGTGTTGTAAACGAAGAAGTCTCGCTGAGTTCTTGGCGGCCGCAAGTTAATGTGGTGCACGCTTAACGTTGTAGTAATTGCAGCAATGGCAAACATCACCAGTAAAATCAACGAACGGTTTTCGGTGCCAAACTTAAAGATGCCAAAGAAGCCTGTCTCAACCGCGCGGAACGCTTTTAGCTCAGGCGTGATGTGATTAACCACACGCTCATAAATGTCGTTTTTCTCAACACATAGCGCTTTAGCGGCTTCTAAGGATGAGCGAATTGCTTCAGGATCTTGGACTGCATCA
>CAXIBK010000214.1:0-2507 GCA_964022225.1 uncultured Paraperlucidibaca sp. | reverse complement strand
AAACTATCGTGCACACGCCTCAAAATACGGCTTTAGTGGCAGCAAGAGCAGAGCAAGCTAGCATTGCACCGGCTAGCGCCACCGGCGAACCCAAAGACGCCGATATTGATGCCGCGCTAACACGCTTCTATGCAGAGCAAGCCAAACGCCAAGTAAGCTTTGCGCGCCCACAGGCGACACCGGCATTTGACGTTTTAATCGTACAAATTTGCTCATTAGCATGGGATGACCTGCTGATGACCGAGCAGGCGCAAGCACCACTTCTGCAGCGCACGGACATCCTGCTTAAACGCTTCAATACCGCCACCTCATACAGTGGACCTGCTGCAATTCGCCTGCTGCGCTCGGCTTGCGGCCAAACCTCGCATAAGTCTTTATATGAGCCAGCGGCAGCCAACTGCTATTTGTTCAATCAGTTTGAACAAGCTGGCTTCCACAAGCATATGTTGCTTAATCACGACGGCGTTTACGGCAATATGCTGCAGGAGATTCAGCAGTATGGAGGCTTAAATGTTGCGCCAGATGCAAACTCGCCCGCCAGCACCGCTTGGCTAGGCTTCGATGGCTCGGCTATTAAAGATGATTACGAAGTTCTCAATGGCTGGCTAACACGTCACCCGCATGATGCTAACGCGCCAGTCGCGCTCTACTACAACACCACTAGCTTGCACGATGGCAACCACCCGCCAGGCACTAGTACATCCAACGGTTCTGCCAGCCAATACGGCACACGAGTGAAACGCCTATTGTCTGATCTAGACCGACTCGTCACCACACTGGAAACTCAGCAGCGCCCAACCATGTTGGTATTTATTCCTGAGCATGGCGCTGGCTCTCGTGGCGACCGCATGCAGATTCCCTTTATGCGCGAAAATCCAAGCCCTGCCATTACACTGGTACCTGCTGCCGTGCGCTTTGTTGGCCTACCCAAACAGCCCAACCCCATCACGATTGATCAGCCCACCAGCTATATCGATCTTGCAGGCTTAATGCGCGATGCCATTGCACAAGACCCATACCGTAACAATAGTGTGACGGCAGCCACACTCGCTGCCGGCATCACCAGCACGCCTTATGTGTCTAGCAATGAAGCAGTGACCGTAGTGCGTTATAGCGATGATTATTATCTGCACTATCAGGGCGGCGCTTGGGCGAACTATCGCTATCAATAAGCGCCGCTAGTTGAACTGCCTTGCTCTAGGATCTAGAAGTCTGCGTAAGTTCTCAGCAAGCGTGGCGGATACTCAACCAAGCCGCGCTTAGGCTTTATCTCGTAGCGCAAATACAGCTGCAGCACATTGGGCGAGTAGAACTCCGCACGATCGATGCGAAAGCCTGCGCCTATAAACCAATTCGGTGCCACACGTTTTTCCAATGCGCCTTGCAGACTATAACTCATGCTCACACCGCCGCCACCGCCAGCATAAATCGGGTTAGGTAAGGCCGGATTTGTAGCTGCATTAGCCACGGCTTGAGCTTGCAAGGCCGCATCGGTTGGATGATAAGGACTATCTTTCGATGTAGCCCAACTCAGCCCAACGCTGGGCTCAAGCAAGTAGGCATAATCCTTCCAGCGTCCCGTCCAGCGCACAGGAAAATCTAAGCTAAGGTATTGCTGCGGGCTGTAATAGCCACCATGACCAAAGCTAAACTCACTTAGATCTTTAGTGAAATGCCAATAGGTCAGACCCAAACCGGCGTTGACCTGAGTATCACGGCGGTCGATCACGTCATGACTCTGTGATACCGATACGCGTAACTCTTCGTTGGTCGCCACTGACGTGCCAGTGAGGACGGCAGCGCGACCACCAATCGCTCGCGTGCGGCCATTGGCACTATTGCTAAAACGGAAGCTAGCGCCGGTACGCACCACCCCACCCCACACACGTCCAGACGCCGGATCGCGCGTACCGGCATACGACAACACGCTGCTTTGTACTGGCCGGCGAAACAGTTCCATACTTTTGTAATGTGTTGCATCGGCATCGCTATAGCGCAGGCCGCCCACCCATGATGTCACGGCAAAACCCAGTGGCGTAGTGCCCAAGTCAAAGCGGTAATTATCTGTCTCAAAGCCGACGCCAAGTGCTATACCGTCTGCCGATTGGCTGACTGGCGTGATGCCTGTAGGGGACTTAGCTAAGACTTGGCCAAATTGCGCTTGATCACGCAAATTCGTCGGCAAGGTGCCAGCATCAATGCTGACCTGATCAATATGGCCAATGAAATGACCGCGATAGCCTATGGGCCAGTAAATTTCTGTAGGAATCTCCGTTACTCGCGTAGTGGAGATGCCATCGGTACCGGACTTTTCACGATAGATGAGTCCGGCATGAACATGGCCATCAAGACGCTTTTGATTACGTGTCAGTGCGCGCTCGGTCGCAGTTTTGGCAAACTCAACCTCTACGCTTAAAGCATTAGGGTTGCCCACTGGCTTGCCCTCAAGCTCGCTTGCTTGAGCAAACCATTGGAAAGCTTGAGCATGATCACCCGCAGCTTCAGCC
>CAXIBK010000213.1:0-2520 GCA_964022225.1 uncultured Paraperlucidibaca sp. | reverse complement strand
AGGCCGGCAGCCTCTAGCTGCGGCACATAGGTATTGTTGACTTCATAACGGTGGCGATGGCGCTCAGTGATTTCATCAGCACCATACACGCTGTGCGCCAAGCTTCCAGGCACCAAATGGCACTGCTGCGCACCCAAACGCATGGTGCCGCCGAGGTCTGAATTGGCATCACGGCGCTCAATGGCACCAGATTCGGTTTGCCATTCGGTAATAAGACCAATGACCGGATGCGCACAGCCAGGTTTAAGCTCGCTGGAGTTAGCATCGGCCAGACCAGCTTTATGACGCGCATACTCGATGACCGCGACCTGCATACCTAAGCAAATACCGAGGTAGGGAATCGCGTTTTCGCGGGCATGACGAACGGTAGCAATCTTGCCTTCGGTGCCGCGATCACCAAAGCCACCGGGCACCAAAATCGCATCGACGCCATCGAGCAAACTCAGGCCTTGTTGCTCAATCGCTTCGGCATCAATGTAGCGAATTTTTACTTTTGCATGATTTTTAATACCGGCATGCAGCAGTGCTTCGTTGATCGACTTATAGGCATCAATAAGCTCAACGTATTTGCCGACCATAGCCACACAGACTTCGCGCTCAGGATTCATCAAGCCATCAACCACGGCATCCCAGTCGCTCAAATCAGCAGCTGGCGCTGTTAGACCTAGGCGCTCAACGACAAAGTCATCGAGACCTTGCTCATTGAAACGGCGAGGAATCTGATAAATTGACTTCGCGTCCTTAGCGATAATGACCGCGCGCTCTTCGACGTTAGTAAATAGCGAGATTTTGCGGCGCGACTCATCCGGTACGTCATGCTCTGAGCGACAAATGAGAATGTCTGGCTGTAGACCGATGGAGCGCAGCTCTTTCACTGAATGCTGTGTAGGCTTGGTTTTCAGCTCACCTGCCGAGGCAATATAAGGCACCAAGGTCAGGTGCATGAGTAGCGAACCTTGATAACCTAGTTCAATACGCAGCTGACGCACCGCCTCCATAAATGGTTGCGACTCGATATCGCCGGCAGTGCCGCCGATTTCCACAATGGCGATGTCATGACCGCGCGCGCCATCACGCACACGCTGTTTAATGGCGTCGGTGATGTGCGGAATAACCTGTACCGTGCCGCCCAAATAGTCGCCGCGACGCTCTTTGGTGAGTACGTCGAGATAGACGCGGCCCGAGGTAAAATTATTTTTCTTGGTCATACGACCATGACGCAAAAAGCGCTCGTAGTAGCCCAAGTCGAGATCGGTCTCAGCACCATCGCTAGTGACAAAGACTTCGCCATGCTGAAATGGGCTCATGGTGCCTGGGTCGACGTTAATGTAGGGGTCCATCTTGATCATGGTCACGGCAAAGCCGCGCGCTTCCAAGATGGCCGCTAAGGAGGCAGCTGAAATGCCCTTACCTAAGGAAGACACCACCCCGCCGGTGACGAATATAAATTTGGTCATGAACATTCCAGGCTATCGCGTGAGCATTGGCGCACCGAAAAAAGTCAGTGCTAAGACGGGAGAGGATGTTACCACGCACGCCCCATTGCGGGGAGGGGCAGAGTCGGCTTATCGCACAGTCGATACCGCTTAAATCCTTGAGTTTTTTATATGGCCATAAAAAAAGGCCCCGAAGGGCCTTTTTTTTGCTGCGATTAACTCAACTTAGAAGTTGAATTGAGCACGAGCAGTTACAGCAGAGGCTTTCTTATCTGTGCCTACTTCCGTTTCGCCATCCACATATTCCAACATAAAACGTGTGTTTGGTGTTGCGTAGTAGTTCAAACCGACTGTGTAATAGGACGCCTCATTACCGCTGATGTCTTTATTTTCAATCGTGTCAAAGCGTGCTTTTAGCTCCAACGCACCTTCTTCACCATCCACTTTAGGTGACTTAAACACACCTTTTTTGAAGTCATATGGCTTAACGTGATCAGTTAGCATGTAGCTAGCTTGCACGTAATAGGTGTTTACGTCTTGATCTGGGTTAGGCACTGCAGTAATGGTGTCTTTGAAGGCTGCTTTTGCATATTCACCTTGCAATGTTACAGCACCAAAACGAGCAGCCAATTCAGCAGCAACTGTGGTCTGCTCATCATATTTAGCCGCTAGTAAGCTGCCGCTTTTAAGACCATTTTCACGACCAACAACGCGAACATCAGGGTTTTTCTCATTACCAACACCGTACTTATCAATCGAAGCACTTAAGCCAATGTGTACGAGATTGCCATTCGAACGAATCGGCACGATGAAGCCACGAGCGTTGGCACCATTACCACCAGCATTCGCATCAGAGGCAGAGCGTGGTGAATAGGCTGACACACCCCAACCGTAGCCTTCACCATGGCCATCTAAGAAGGCGCCAAGAACAAACTGCTCACCATAAATGCCGGTAGCTGTGGCGAATGGACGCTCCATGAAGGTAAGTTCGTTTGAGCTAGTTAATTCTTCCATACCGCGATAAGGCTTGGCTTGACCTAAACGTAGGTTGGCACCACCCATGACTTCGCGACCAATCCACATC
>CAXIBK010000212.1:0-2571 GCA_964022225.1 uncultured Paraperlucidibaca sp. | reverse complement strand
AGACTTTCGAGCGGGTAAACGTGCTGCCTGCGACTATTTTTTCAATTATGAGCTGCCAAAAATTGGCGCATGGCTGGGTGTTGCAGCGCGCCGCGACATGACCTGTGCACAGGCCAGTGCGGCGATGTTTTAGCAACAGGTATCGTGGCAGGCTATTTAGCCGCGTCGCCAAGCCAAACCATGCGGTAAGTCTCGGCACCATCTTGATGGATGATTTGCAGTGGTAAAAATGCCTGCGCGGGATCTAGCCATAGTGTGGTTTTGCGCTTGCCATCTTGGCGTACATACACCTCGCTGTGACGAGCTTTGCCGGCGACAGTCAGGGTTTCATCGGCTTCTCGATGCAGGCTAATGGCGCTAATGCCTTTGCTATCGGCGAGTGGGTAACTCGCTTTCGGCGCTCGATTAGCTAGGCGATCGGCGCGCAGCTGAACTTCAATATTGAGAATGTCTACTAAGCCAGGCTTGCCTGCGTATTGATAGACCTTGCCGCGTCGTTCTGAGCGAATACTGCCATCGGCTTGTTTTTCAATGCGTGCGACCTGCTTAAAAAGCAGCTGTAAGGTACGCTCATAGCGCTGAAATTCAACTTGGCCATGCGCCCATTGGAAGTCGCTAATTTCACTTAATGATGCCAAGCCAACAACGCTGGCATGGGTTTCGTAGCGGCATTGCGTCTCTTTGCAACTCAGGCTGCGCGTCGCATCGCCTTCCAGTTTGCCATCCCAGCTTAAGTGGTAGCGTTCTTTTGTTTGCGGCAATGGCATGGTGTCAGAGACAACAGGCGTCGCAGAAGTAGTCGGAGCAGGTGTAGTAAGAGCCGTAATTTTTTTGGGCTGCGCTGGGCTAACGCTTGCTGCAGCGCTACTAGCTTGAGTCAGCTCGGCTTCGGTGAGCGGTTGAGCCTCGCCGGCAATACCTGCGCTCGGAGCTGGTGCTAGCGGCAAGTCATCGCTACAGCCACTCAGCATTTGGCTAATGAAAATACCTAATAAAATGCCAACGATGACATTTATTGCCAGTCTAAGTCGTGGATTTGTACGCATAAATTGCTCTTAGCTAATGAGAGAGGGCGGCGACTATTTGTGCGCTTGTAGTGGCTCTAATAAGGGTTCGTCATCGAGTGCTATTTGGCCATTTTGCCAACGCAAGCGACCACTAGCGAGCCAGCCTAGCACGCGCGGATAGAGCTGGTGTTCGGCTTGATGCACGCGTTGTGCCAGTGATTCAACGTTGTCATGCTGATGTACGCTGACACGATGTTGCGCAATGACCGGGCCACCATCGAGCTCGGGCGTGACGAAGTGCACCGAGCAGCCATGCTCTGTATCGCCAGCGTCGAGCGCGCGTTGATGTGTGTGCAAGCCTTTATATTTCGGCAGCAATGACGGATGAATATTGATCAGACGGCCACTGTAATGACTGACAAAGTCGGGCGTGAGTATGCGCATAAAGCCGGCCAATATGACCATGTCTGGTGCCCATGCATCGATATGCTTGATCATCTCGGCGTCGAAATCTGCTCGCTCAGCATAGTCATGGTGCTTGACCACAGCAGTAGCAACACCCGATCGAGTTGCTCGTGATAGTGCTAAAGCCTCTTCACGATTACTCAACACGCCGACAATTTTAGCGCCGATAGGCGTCGCCGAGGCATGGGCTCCTTGCCCACAAGCATCAAGCAATGCTTGCAAGTTGGAGCCACTGCCGGAGACTAAAACAACAACGCGATAGCTCACAGTTTAGGCAAACACCACAGTCGATTCGCTGTGCGTAGAGGTGGCGATTTTGCCCATCTTCCACGCTTTCTCGCCAGTGCTTTCAAGTTGCGCAATGGCGGCATCGGCGTGCTCGGCGGGCACCACCACAACCATGCCAACGCCGCAGTTAAAGGTACGATACATCTCGAAGCGCTCAACATTGCCCTCGGCTTGCAGCCACTGGAATAATGGCGGCCAGCTCCACGACGACTCATCAACAATGGCATCGCAGCCTTCGGGCAACACGCGTGGCAGGTTGCCAGGTAAGCCACCGCCAGTGATGTGTGCCATGGCATGCACGGGCAGGGCCTTTACCAGCGCCAGCATAGATTTCACATAAATGCGTGTTGGTGTCATCACTACATCCGCGAGGCTGCAGCCATCGAGCTCGCTGTTTAAGTCGGCCTTAGAGACCTCCAAGATTTTCCGCAGCAGCGAATAGCCATTGGAGTGTGCGCCGCTAGAGGCAACGCCGATCAGCACATCGCCCGCTTTGACTTTTGAGCCATCGATGATGTCGGCTTTTTCCACCACGCCAACGGCAAAGCCAGCGAGGTCATAATCGTCGCCCTCATACATGCCAGGCATTTCAGCCGTTTCGCCGCCGACTAAGGCGCAACCGGCTTGGATACAGCCTTCGCCAATGCCAGTCACGACTGTGGCGGCTGTGTCGACATTGAGATGGCCAGTGGCGTAATAATCTAAGAAAAATAGCGACTCAGCACCGCACACCACGAGGTCATTCACGCACATGGCGACTAAATCGATGCCGATGTGTTCATGGCGGTTAAGCTGCAGGGCTAAGCGTAGC
>CAXIBK010000211.1:0-2601 GCA_964022225.1 uncultured Paraperlucidibaca sp. | reverse complement strand
GTCGATGCACACACGCTGCTGGTACTCAAAAATATGCGCCGCTTTCGGTACGCCGAAATGGAGGAACGCTTCCCCGTTGTTGCACAAGTGGCCAACAATCTTCCAAAAATTGAACTGCTGTATTTGGCCGGTTTGTTTCATGATATCGCCAAAGGTCGTGGTGGCGACCACTCCGAGTTGGGTGCTGTCGATGCCTACGAATTCTGCATTAATCATGGCTTAGGCAAATGGGATGCCGGCTTAGTATCTTGGCTAGCATTGAACCATTTAGTGATGTCGGTGACGGCGCAGAAAAAAGATGTCTCAGACCCAGATGTTATTAACGAATTTGCGCAAAAAGTGGGCGATATTGTGCATTTGGATTACCTTTACTCGCTCACCGTTGCCGATATTTGCGCAACCAACCCAACGCTGTGGAACTCTTGGCGCGCCTCACTTTTACGTCAGCTCTATATTCAAACCAAGCAAGCATTACGCCGTGGCTTAATAAACCCCATCGCTAAGCCAGAATGGGTCACACAAACTCGCGCCAATGCGATGGAGATTCTCCTTGCCCAAGGCATTAAAGCAGAGGCCGCCAATGCACTTTGGGAGCATTTAGGTGATGACTACTTTTTGCACGAGTCGGCAGAAGATATCGCTTGGCATACCGAGGCCATGCTCGCTCACGCTCACGAGGCTGGCCCCCTGGTACTGGTGCGCGAAAACCATAATGGTCAATATGATGGCGCGACACAGATATTTGTTTATACGCGCGACATGCCAAATCTGTTTGCGGCAACCGTGGCTGAGCTAGACCAGCTTAATCTCACCGTTATGGACGCACGCATTATCACCTCGACTAGCCGATACTCACTCGATAGCTATGTTGTGCTCGATGAAAATGGCCAGCCCATTAATGATCCCGTGCGCCTCAAACACCTAGGTGCGCATCTGCGCGAGGCACTGGCGGAGCCCGATGAGTTTCCAACCTTGGTGCAACGCCGCCTGCCGCGCCAGCTCAAGCATTTCGACGTGCGCACCGATGTACGCCTTAGCAATGATTTAGCCAACCAACACACCGTAGTTGAAATTGTCGCGCTCGATCGCCCCGGCCTGCTGGCGCATATTGGCCGCATTTTCATGGAGCATAAGGTCAATCTACAAAATGCCCGCATCGCCACCTTAGGCGAGCGTGCCGAAGATATATTTTTTCTCACCGACAGTGAGCAACAGCCGATTTCTGACCCTGAGTTATGCGAGCGCTTATGTGATGCGCTGCGCACTCAGCTCGACGCACGCTAAGCCCAGCACTAGTGAAGACTTTTTGAATATGAGAGCCGCATGAACCCAGACTTAGCGTTACTGCATCCCTACCCGTTTGAGAAGCTGAGCAAGCTCTTCGCTAATCACAGTGCGCCAGCCAGCCTTAAGCCGATTGCGCTGTCGATTGGCGAGCCGCGCCATCCAGCCCCAGCATTTGCCGTTGAAGCGCTGCATGATGGCTTAGCGGGCTTGTCGACCTATCCCAGCACGCTTGGTCTGCCCGTCATTCGTGAGGCCATTGCTGAATGGTTATGTGGCCGATTTCAGCTGCACGAGGTTAATCCCGCCACACAGGTATTACCCGTTAACGGCACGCGCGAGGCCCTGTTTGCCTTAGCTCAAGCGGTGATTGATCGTGGTGTCAGTGGCAACAAGCCTTTGGTGCTCATGCCCAATCCGTTTTACCAAATTTATGAAGGCGCGGCGCTGCTTGCCGGAGCCGAGCCCTATTTCCTTTCCTGCACCGAAGCCAGCGCCTTTCAGCCAGACTTCGATGCTGTACCTGAAAGCGTGTGGCAGCGCACACAACTGATTTATCTATGCACACCCGGTAACCCCACTGGCGCGCTACTCAGCATGGAGACCCTAAAAAAGCTCATCGCGCTCAGTGATCGCTACGGCTTCATCATCGCCTCCGACGAGTGTTACTCCGAGATTTATCGCGATGAGGCCGTGCCGCCTGTAGGTCTGCTACAAGCGTGTGCATCGCTTGCGCGAGATGATTACCGCAACTGCGTGGTGTTTCACTCCCTCTCGAAACGCTCCAACTTACCCGGACTTCGCTCTGGCTTTGTGGCAGGCGATGCTCGCGTCATGAGTGCTTTTCTACGCTATCGCACCTATCATGGCTCGGCCATGCCCGTGCAACATCAGCAAGTTTCTGCAAAGGTCTGGCGCGACGAGGCCCATGTGCGCGACAATCGCGCCCGCTACAACGCCAAGTTCGCCGCCGTTTTCGACATTCTCAACCCCGTACTGCCTCTGCAAGCGCCAGACGCTGGCTTTTATTTTTGGGCAAAAACACCAGGTTCAGATGAAGACTTTGCTCGCGAACTGCATGCACAACAAGCAGTTACTGTGCTGCCCGGCCGCTATTTGGCACGTGCTGATGAGCATGGCCATAACCCTGGGGAAGGCTATGTGCGCATGGCCTTAGTGGCGAGCCTCGACGAATGCATCGAGGCCGCTGAACGAATTCGTGACTTTATGACGCGCTAAATGCCGTCGCAATTTTTGATTTGGAGACAACCATGAGCTTAGCCCAACTGATCGAAGACGCCTTTGAGCGCCGTGCCG
>CAXIBK010000210.1:0-2674 GCA_964022225.1 uncultured Paraperlucidibaca sp. | reverse complement strand
CCACGCTAAAGTCGCTGGGTTTTTCACAGTCATTTGTGACCAGTTTAATCTTGGTGGAGTCGCTCACCATGGGCTTGATTGGTGGTGCCTTAGGCGTAGCGCTGAGCTATCCCTTAGCAGATGCATTCTTTGCCGCCACCCGCGATCTATTCGTGGTCTTTACGATTTTGCCCGAGACCGTGGTGTTGCAATTTGCCGCTGCCATTGTCATCGGCCTTGCCGCTGCCTTAGCTCCTGCCATCAACAGTGCGCGTATTAGCATTGTCGATGGCCTGCGAGCGGTGACATGACTATGCGTAGAGGCCTATCGTTTTCCTATGTCGCGCGCAATCTCATGGCGCGCAAGCTCACCACGATACTCACGGCAACAGGCATGGCGCTGGTGGTTTTTGTTTTCGCCACTGTGCTGATGATGACCGAAGGCTTGCGCCACACCTTGGCCGGCACCGGCTCCTACAATAACGTCATCATCATTCGCCAAGGCTCGCAAACCGAAGTGCAGAGCACAGTAACGCGTGAGCAGGCCAATCTCATTGCCTCACTGCCGGGCTTGGCTAGTCATTCCACCCATGGGCCGATGATTTCGCGTGAAGTCATCGTGTTGGTTAATGTGCCGCGGCAAGATGGTGAGGGCTTAGCCAATATTGTGGTTCATGGCACTACGCCTGTGGGCATTGGCATGCGTGAGCAAATACGTGTGGTGGAAGGGCGTAGCTTTCGCCCTGGCTCATCGGAAATCATTATTGGCAAAGGCCTAACGCGCGGCAAACTTGGTTTGCGCTTGGGCGGTGTGCTTAATTTTGGTCAACGCGAATGGCGTATTGTCGGCGTTTTTGACGCAGGTTCTAGCGGCTTTGATTCTGAGGTATGGGCCGATAGTGAGCAAATGATGCAGGCCTTTCGTCGGCAGTCATACTCCTCGTTAGTGGTGGGCTTACGTGATGCCAATAGCTTCGATACTTTTGCTGAGGCGTTGGAGCAGAAGCCCAATATTAAAGTCGATATACGTCGTGAGTCACTGTTTTATGCCGACCAGTCGAAGAAGATGTCCGGCTTTATTGAGATTTTAGGTAAGTCGATTACGCTGATTTTTTCCATTGGTGCGGTGATCGGCGCAATGATCACCATGTATGCCAGTGTGGCCAATCGCACGCAGGAAATCGGTACTTTGCGCGCCTTAGGGTTTCAGCGCATGAACATCATTAGCGCGTTTATCCAAGAGGCAATGTTGCTCGGCGCCTTGGCTGGTGCCATCGGATTAGGCCTGGCGAGCTTTATGCAATTGGTTGAAATATCCACTACCAATATTCAAACCTTTTCTGAGGTGGTTTTCCGATTGATTCTGACGCCAACCATCGCGGTGCAGGTCATGATTTTTTCTATATTCATGGGTGTGTTGGGCGGTGTCTTACCGGCCATTCGCGCCGCGCGTTTGGAGATTGTAAATGCCCTCCGATTCGGCTGATTATCTGGCCAAATTGCCAGCCTTAGCGCCACAAACTAGCATTGATCGCCCAGTCACGGCCTCTGAGTATTACCACGCTAGTGTTGGTGCCAGCCGACACACATTGGAGTCGCCGCGCTACGTGTTTTTCGTATTGCACGGAAACTGCTCTGATGCGCCAGATGAGCCAGAACTAACTCAAAAGCTAACGCAAGCTATCGCGCAAGTATCCGCCTGCAATCCTGTTTTACGTATGCGCTGGCATGGCAGTGTTGGTCGCTCGCGTTGGCTTAGCGATGGGCCATTGCCGCGTTTGAGAGTTGTCTCTGAGTGCCAGTGGGATGGGCAGTCTAGTGTCGGGGCCGATATTCTCGATGCACCAGGTTTGTCATTGCGCGATGGGCCTTGTGCTGAGTTTATTTGGGCCTCACAAGGTCAAGGCCGCGGCTTACTCATCTTGCGTTCGCATCATGCCGTGATGGATGGTTTGGGCGGCATGCATCTGCTCAGCGAGCTGTTTCGCGCACTACGCGGCGAGTCTTTATTGGGTAGTAACGCAGCATTTAGTGATGCCGATCTGATGCGCGCCATGGCGATCACGCCGACCAAACACGAGTCGTATGACACCTGCACACTGACTGGTGCACCCGCCGGTGACGAAATTGGCGATGACTGGTGGCGAGTTCGCTTTGGCCCAGTGCAGCCGCGACTGCTGTCAAAAGTGGCGCTGGCGTTGACCGAATATGCGCATCAGTTCAGTGAAGCACCAGTGCGCATCGCGATTCCTGTTGATTTACGCAAGCATGTGCCAGGCATGCTAGCGAGCGCCAACTTCGCCAACATGCTGTTTGTCCGACTCAATAAAGGTGCGCAGGCCGCTGATTTCGATGCTCAACTTCGCGAGCAATTAGCTGCGCGGCGAGAGGGCGCGTATCCGGCCATTTATGATTGGTTGCGTTGGTTACCGCTACGCTGGTTTGATTATTTATTGGGGCGTCGTTTAGCCAATTTCACCACCCGCAAGCCGGTTGAAACGGTACTTATTTCCAATATGGGTAAGATTGACTTGGCGGCATTTCAATCGCCGATATTTCAAGCTCACGACTACACCGTTTCACCTATGCCGGGTAATGCCTTTGTCGTGCTGTACTCCATTGGCGATGAAATCAGCATGATGATTAGCCTGCCACGCATACTTTCTAGCAATGGCCGCAAGCAGGCCTTGGTGGC
>CAXIBK010000209.1:0-2680 GCA_964022225.1 uncultured Paraperlucidibaca sp. | reverse complement strand
CCGAAACTCATATGACCGTCATGAGTATCTTTAATGCCGTCGCGATCAAGCCAAAAAATCAATAAAACCAAACTAATTAGGCCCAAAATCAGGCCGATACGATGCAGTAAAACGCGCTCTGGTGAGTGCCCCGATTTAATGTAAAGGCGCTTACGTGGCTTTTGTGTTCGAACCGGTGGAATCATGATTGACTGCCGTGCTCGCCAGGAGCCATTGGGCTGATATTAGTTGCCGTGCCGGGCTCATTATTGAGTAGAGTTTCGCTAGATGCACGCGGAGCGAGTCGGTACAAAATGGCGGGGCGCTGAATATTGGCTTCGGCAAAACCACGCACGATGCGTTCGGTAACATCGGACTCGAGTAGCTTTTCATTGCGCACATCCATGACATAGACCTTGGTGCGAATGCGCAGAGCAAAATATTGCTCATGCACTACTTCGTTGACTAGCACTGCCCATGGCTTGTCGAGGTAGGCATATGGGCTGCTAGTAATCGCATCACGCGCAATGCGTTTGGCGCTAGCAAGGTCTTGATCGATGGCAATATAAAAGTCGAGCTGGATGAGCATATTGAGCTCGCCCGCATTGCCACTGGAAACGCTATCGTTAAGAAACTTGTTATTGGGAATGGTGATGAGGTTGTCATCTAGTGTGACGAGTCGCACCGAGCGCAGGCCAATGGCAACGATTTCACCATAATAACCATCGAAGCTGACGCGGTCGCCAACCTGAAATGGCTTATCGATGAGCAGAGTAATGCCGGCAATAATCGATGCCGCCAAGTCCTTAAAGGCAAAGCCAACTGTGACCGCAATGGTGCCGCCTAAGGCCAGCAGCATCTCATCCGAAAGCACGAAAATCACCGGCACAATGGCGGTGATAGTGCCGATATAAATAACAAAACGAAGTATGGTGGCGAGCTGATTGATTGCTAGGCGGCGATCCACCATGCGATCGCCAAGCTGCTCACTGGCTTTGCGCAAGAGCTGAACAGCAGCCCAACCAAAGGTAATAATAATCAGAGCCGTGGGAATGCTTCCCGGGCGAATAAATTGCAGAATTTGCGTGGTGTCATTCATTGTGTATGCCTCATACCACGAGTAATTTTTTGCGCTGCAAAAAGCGCAGCACGGCACGATTCCAATGCGTTGATACGCGGTAGCGCTGGTTGTCGCTGGTGGTTAAAAAGCCGTGTTGATGCAGTAAGTACAGGGCACGCTCACATTCATTTAAGGCAAAGCATAATGATTTTGCGGCCTCTAAGGCTGTCAGGTTTTCATGCTGCACTAGGCATGCCAAAACATAATGAGTGCGTGTGGCAAAGTCCTCGAGTGCACTCATTGGAGGCATGGGGAAAAGATGCACTTCGACACGCTTATCGCCGATCAACTTTAGTGACAAACGGAAAAAATGCAGCGCTAAGCGCGGATTGCCATCGGCATAATCCCAGACTAGGCGGTGATAGCGGTCGGCAACACGCTCTGCATGCTCATCGTTGATCAGCGGCGTTGGGTTTGGCGCAAGGGCATCGTTGTTAAGTAGGCTATCGTAGTCGGCAGTGAAGCCAGCGGACTCCATGCGTGCATCGATAAGTTCGCCAATACGCTGATCCGACCATGGCGGCAGCGCCAAGTGTTGATCGTAGACATTGCGGTTGGGGTGGATGCGCTGTAAAAACTCGAATGGCCATGACGCGAAAGCAATGACCCAGAGCACGCGCCCCACAGTAGCCTGCGCGATGTAAACAAAGGCATCGTAGCCAGCTAAACCGCCGACCGTGCGTAACATTAGATTTTGACCTAGGTCGAGCAGAACAACTTGCGGGCGCTGTGCGTGTAGCTGGGCAATGATTTGATCTGGGTCGGTTGAGTCAGCGATGCCAAGCGCACGGCAGAGTATCAGACAAACATCATCGGCCTGATAATTGCGCTCTTCGATACTGTAATAGATACAGGTCAAGTCATCCGGCAAGCTGCGTTTGAGCGCCATCAACCAACTGGTTTTGCCAGCGCCGCGATCGCCCGATAGAGCCATTAGTCCACCGCGACCGCCATCATGGAGCGCGATAGCCTTCTCGACCACAGCACTTAGCTTAGGAAAATTATCGATGCTGAGGTCGGCATTGGCTGGTTCTTCGCTGAGTGCCAGCATCAGCGCTTCAGGCAGTGCTGTGGCCTCAAAAGCATCTGTTTGATTGCGTGACTTGCGCTCGAGTTGGCGGCGAAATAAATAGGCTAAGGCCTTGCGCGTTTGTTCAAAACCAAGTGCTAAATCGCTTAGCCATGTCCATAGTCCACGCGCTGCAACGAAGACAAATGCCATGGCCGCAAGTGCTAAACCATAGCTATGGTTTTGGCTTTTGTGCACTAGCTCGGCTAAGCGGCCATTTGGCGAATAGCTCAAATATGCTTGTGTAACTTCGCTGCGCCAGGCGCGAATTAAGCGCCAGGCTACGACTAATCCGCCACATGTGGCAACGTCTTCGGCGATGCCATAAAGCGCCCCGCGACCAAGTAAGGTTTGCGCAAAAATTAGGTAAATAGTAACCACTAGGGCCCAGCGTGCGACCAAGCGCAGCGAGCGCAAAATTTTGTCATTAAGTTCGCTGCTAACAGCTCGGAAGCGAGAAATGGCGGTGAGAAATAATCGGTTCATAAGCGCCAAAGAGAGTGCGTAAAAGC
>CAXIBK010000208.1:0-2708 GCA_964022225.1 uncultured Paraperlucidibaca sp. | reverse complement strand
CGTCGGGCGTGGGCAGCACAGCACGCAGCTGGATGTGCAAAGTGGGCCAACAGAAATTCGCGCAGTGAACCGAGCTTTTAACCAAATGACACGACAGATCCATCTCGCCGAGCAGGAGCGCACGGTCATGCTCGCCGGCATTTCTCATGACTTGCGCACACCATTAACTCGCATGCGATTAACCGCCGAGGTGATGCGCGATCGCGACTTAGCCGAAGGCTTAGTTACCGATATTGAAGATATGGACGCGATTTTGGATCAGTTCATTGCCTTTATGCGCGATGGCTCGGAAGAACAACCTGAGCAAATTGATTTAAACGCCTTAGTCAGCGAAGTAACGCAACAATTTAGCCATCTTATTCATATCGAAACTCTGCTTGGAGATATTCCATTACTACGCTTACGTAAACTTTCGTTTAAACGACTCATTGGTAATTTAATTCAAAACGCAATTCGCTATGGCCAAGCTCCTGTCGTGTTCACCACGGAGGAAGTAGGGCCTAATATTTTGTTGCGTTGCCGTGATCACGGACAGGGAATTGATGAAACGCGCATGCAGGAACTGCAGGAGCCATTTCGCCGCGGTGATAGTGCGCGCAGCTCACAAGGTTCGGGCTTGGGCTTGGCCATCGTAGCGCGCATCGTCTTGCAGCATCGCGGACAACTACATTTAAGCAACCATCCCGATGGCGGCTTGGACGTTAGCATCACACTGCCCAAGCCTAGGCTATGGATGCGCCGTTAACTTATTGCACACTATCAGGCGCATCTGCGGCAGGCTGAAATAGCTGCTCAATATCGACGGAATCAAAGCTATATACCTGATGGCAGAACTGACAATCGACATTAATCGTGCCGCCTTGTTCGGCAGCAACTTCGCGTAACTCTTCAACACCAAGTGACACCAAAGCGTTGGCACTACGCTCACGTGAGCAGGTGCACTTAAAACGCAGCTCTGTCGCTGGGAAAAGCTCAACTGACTCTTCATGAAAGAGTCGATATAAAAGCTGCTCGGGATCGACGCCTAGTAGCTCTTCATTTTTTACTGTCGCCGCCAACTGTGTGACACGCGGCCACAGATCATCGTCTTCACCACTGTCGTGGCCAGGCAAAACCTGGAGCATTAAGCCCGCTGCGCCTTCGTTGTTAGCTGCAAAAATGAATTTCGTCGGAAGTTGCTCAGACTGCTGGAAGTAATAGCCCAGCGCATCTGCCAAGCTCGCGCCCTCAAGCGGGACAATGCCTTGATAACGCTCACCATCATCAGGCTCGATAGTCAGCAGCAAGCGGCCAGAACCTGTAAGTGTCGTCCAATGGGTATCGGCATAATTTGCATCAGCGTCAAAGCGAGCTATCGCCCGCACGTCACCAGCCTGGTTGCACTCCGCCATTATCAAGCCAACTGGCCCATCGCCTTGAATTTGCAGAATGAGACTACCCTTTAATTTGAGTGTAGCCGTCATCAAAGCTACCCCCAACATGGCTTGCCCTAGTAATCCGGCCACAGGCTCTGGATAATCATGCTTTGCTAGCGCTGTTTGATACGCATCGTTTAGTCGGCAAAGTTCGCCACGCACAGGCGTGTCTTGAAAATGAAAGCGCTGAAGAAAGTCTGGCACGATGAAAAACTCACACGGAAATATTTAAGTTAGACTTCAAATTAGCTGCAAAGTCGCATACTTGACCAGTTTACCGCATCGCACTACTCTACGTGCTGTTACATCTAGTAATCATTTATTTACAAGGATTTATTGACTATGAAACTGCATAAACTTGCTTTGGCAACATTTATGGCTACAGCTGCCATGGCAGCTCATGCTGAAATCACTGTCAGCCCTATGGTCGGCTACCACATGTTTGATAATGAAAAAGTTCTTGATGATGATGTCGAATCATCATTAGCTCTTGGCTACCGCGTAAACCCAAATGTAGGCTTAGAACTGCGTTATGGTCTCGCCAACCCAACTGTCAACGCAACTGGTGCCGGCAGCGTCCGCCATGAAATGGCAACTCTGGACACCTACTATCGTTTCAATGTAGCCAACAAACTTCAGCCATATGTTTTGATTGGCGGCGGCTTAATGCGCGGCACATCAAAAGGTGCTGGCACGCCTGGTTACGTAGAGCACACTGTTGCTAACGTAGCTGTTGGGGCATTTTACCAAATGGCTGACAACCTTGCACTGCGCGGCGAAGTTCGTGGCGTTGAAGACATGCAAGAAAGCTGGCACGACGGCATCGCATCTGTTGGTGTGACTTACAGCTTTGGTGGCCAAAAAGCCGCTGCTGCTGCACCAGTAGCTGCTGTTGCAGCCGTTGCTGTAAAAACCGATGGTGACGACGACAAAGATGGCGTGCCAAACAGCGCTGATAAATGCCCAGGCACACCAACCAACGTGGTTGTAACTGCAGATGGCTGCGCAAAAGAGTTAGTTGAAACAGTTAGCCGTGAAATGCGTGTACTGTTTGACACCGACAAAGCTGTTGTAAAGCCTGAGTTCCACGACGAAATCGAAGGCATTGCAAAACTGCTGAAAGAATACCCAACTGCAACTGTTGAAATTCAAGGCCACACAGACTCACGTGGCAGTGCTTCGTATAACGATGCCCTGAGCCAACGCCGTGCCGATGCCATTGCTAACGTTCTGACCAAGACCTACGGCTTGTCCGCAGATCGCATCAGCTCGAAAGGCTACGGTGCTGCACAA
>CAXIBK010000207.1:0-2741 GCA_964022225.1 uncultured Paraperlucidibaca sp. | reverse complement strand
CTAAATGCGCAGCGACCAAAACAACCGCCTGCGTATGACTGGCATCAAAGTGATTCAGGTCTAGGCTATGAACACTGAGATAGTCGACCTTGAAGCCGCCTTGCTTAAGCGTGGTTTTCGCTTGCGCAATGACCTCATCAGCGATGTTACCAGGCTTCTGAAGTGCATCTCGGATATTGCACAGCGTTTTATAGAGCAATGGCGCTTTGCTGCGCTGTAGCTCAGTCATGTATTGATTGCGTGAGCTAAGCGCTAAGCCATCGGTGTCGCGTACGGTGGCAATACCAATAATATTAACGGGCAAAAATAAGTCATGAACCAGCTGCTTAATGACCGCGAGCTGCTGATAATCTTTTTGACCAAATAAGGCCATATCAGGCGAGATAATATTAAGAAGCTTAGTGACGATGGTGGCAACGCCAGTAAAGTGGCCTGGACGAGAAGCTCCGCATAGTTGCTCAGTAACTTCGCTGACATGAACGCTAGTTAATTGGTTTAGGCCATTGCTATAGATCTCAGTGGCTGCAGGGGCAAACAGCAAATCACAGTCGGCCTCAGCTAACAGCGCGCCATCTCGATCTAGTGTGCGCGGGTAGCTGCTGAAATCTTCGTTGGCGCCAAACTGCGTTGGATTGACAAAAATACTGCAAACGACGAAATCAGCACGGCGCTTTGCCTCATTAATTAGATGAATATGACCGGCGTGTAAATTGCCCATTGTTGGCACGAAGGCAATGGATTTACCGCTAGCTTTGGCCGAGCGTAAGGCGGCACGAACGCCCTGTATAGTGTGCTCAATCTTCATGGTGGCTCTACTTATTGCGCAAACGCATGTTCGGGGGCTGGGTATTCACCAGATTTAACTTGCTCAATATAGCTGCGGAAAGCGCCTTCAATTGAGCCATCGCCGCAGCTAAGGAAGTTCTTCACAAATCGTGCGGGCTTGCCGTTGTGCATGCCTAGCATATCGTGCACGACCAAAACTTGACCATCACAATGCGGGCCTGCACCGATGCCAATGACTGGAACATCAACAGTTTCTTGCACGCGTTTGGCGAGCTCAGTGGGTACGCATTCGAGTAGCACCATAGCGGCACCAGCAGCCACGACATTGCGTGCATCTTCTAATAACTTAGTACTGCTAGCTTCGTCACGACCTTGTACTCGGTAGCCACCAAAGACATTAACCGACTGTGGGGTTAGGCCTAAATGTACGCAGCACGGTATGCCGCCTTGGGTCATTTGGCGGACGCTGTCGCTTAACCATGCGCCGCCTTCGAGTTTAACCATGTGTGCGCCAGCACGCATCAGCGTTGCGGCGTTGGCCAGAGTGTCCTCGATGGTTGCGTAAGACATAAACGGTAAGTCAGCCATGATCAATGATTGTTGGTTGCCACGCGCAACAGCTGCCGTGTGATAGGCCATATCGGCTATCGTGACCGGCAGCGTTGAGGTATGGCCCTGCAAAACCATGCCTAAAGAATCGCCAATTAATAAAACTTCGACGCCTGCGCGCGCCATTGCCGATGAAAAACTGGCGTCGTAGCAGGTTAGGCAGCTGATGGCTTCGCCGCGTGCTTTCATGTCGCGCAAGGTACGTAGGGTAATGGGTTTCATGGGCTTACTCCGCGCAATCGATAGTGCCAATCATGGCTGCGCATATTCACTTGAGGGAGGGTCAAGGTCAAGACCGCTGTGACGCTATTCAGTCTTGCTTGGCCAGCGCAAATCTGGCCATAACGATAAGCCATCTCGGCTGCAACTTGCCGCTAATTCATCGACTTGATGGCCATTGGGAAGAACGCGCTCGGCGGCAATTTCAGCCAGCGGAACTAAAACGAATGGGCGATTATATAGCTCAATGTGCGGGATGATCAGCCGTTCACTCTGCATTGATACTTCGCCGTATAGCAATATATCGAGATCCAGTGTGCGCGCACCCCAGCGCAGTAGGCGCTCGCGTCCGGCCATTAGCTCGATAGCTTGTAGGGCATCAAGTAGGTTGATGGGCGATAGGCTGGTGCTAATGCTAACAACCGCGTTGGCATAGTCTGGCTGACCCTCAGGGCCTATGGCGGCACTGCGGTATAGGCGAGAGATGGACGTGATGTGTATCTGCGCATGCGCCGAAAGTTGCTCTAGCGCAAAACATAGGGTTTTAGGCGCGTCGCCCAAGTTGCCACCAAGGCCGATCGCCGCAAATTGCGACTTTGCGCTAGTGTCTAAACTCATGGTTATTGTGACGGTGAAGCAGCTTTTTTAGGGCGGCGACGACGCTTTTTGGGCGCTGCGGCAGCATCTGGCTTCACTAATGCTCGTTGCATTTCGGCTTGCAAGCCTGGGTCGGCAGCCTGCCAACGTGTCCACCACGCCGCCATTTTGCCTGTAGCCTCACCAACGCTTTCGCGCATCAGAAGAAAGTCGTAGCCGGCACGAAAGCGCTCATTCGTGGCCATGATTTCGACTTGGCGAGGGCGTGGCGACTCGAGGCGCATTTGCATTTCCCAGATATCGCGCATGACTTGTGACACGTGCTTAGGAATAGCTGTACGCGATAATTGGCGGCTGACCGCATGTGTGCCGGCTTGTTGCCAGGCTGGCACTGGTGGCACGCCGTCATTGATTAAAGCTTGCGCTCGCGCCTGCACATCACCCCAGAGCAGGGCAGCAAAAAAGAATGCAGGATTGATGTGCTTACCTTCCGCTAAACGCGCATCGGTACTTTGTGCGGTCTTCATCCA
>CAXIBK010000206.1:0-2895 GCA_964022225.1 uncultured Paraperlucidibaca sp. | reverse complement strand
GTAATCTCGTTTTCAGTACCTGCAAGCTATAACCATGATGGGCAGCTTGATGCCCTTACGGCAGCTTATGTAAATCACTTTCAAGCGTCTGGAATTACCTCGTGAATGACATTGATCTAAGCAAACTCAAGGTGGAACGTACCGCCTCGGCAGCACCGAAATTAAAGCGGCGCCGAAATCTGCGCTGGTGGCATGTGGCCTTGCTTATCGCCGCTTTGGTATTGCTCTGGCGCGTCTTATTTCCAGCGCCTGTTGCCGTGCAAACCACGCAAGTGGTCACGGCTTGGCCATCGCAGCAATACCTTGTGCTCGATGCCACCGGCTATGTGGTGGCTAGGCGCCGCGCGGCTGTGGCCTCGAAAGGTACTGGCCGTGTGGAATGGTTGGGGCCAAGTGAGGGCGATTTTGTCAAAGCCGGCACAGTCGTGGCGCGCTTAGAAAGCAGTGATGTGTCGGCGGTTTATCAAGCTGCTGCCGCGAATTCAAATGTCGCCGCATCCGCCGTCGATTCAGCATTAGCTGAGCTCAACGATGCCGATATTAATTTGCAGCGCACATCTACCGTGTTCAATAAAGGTCTGATACCGCAAGTCACATTTCGCGAAGCCATGTCACGTTTTAATCGAGCGAAATCGGCAGTGGCATCGGCAAGAGCAAGCTTGGCCGCGGCTCGTGCCAACCAAGACAATGCGCGTACTTCTATCGACAACACGGAAATTCGCGCACCATTTGATGGTGTGGTGATTGCACGCTCGGCAAATATCGGCGACATCGTGACGCCACTGTCTTCCGCCGCCGATGCGCGCGGCGCAGTCATGGTGATGGCCGATATGTCGACTCTGGAGATCAATGCCGAAGTCTCGGAGTCGTCGCTGTCGAGCATTCGTGTGGGTCAGCCCTGTGAGATCACTTTGGATGCATTTTCGCAACGCCGCTTCCGCGGTGAAGTCAGTGCCATTGTGCCCACAATCAATAAAGCCAGCGCTACCGTGACCACGAAAATTCGTCTCTTAGAACAGCCCGATGGCATCTTGCCGGACATGAGCGCCCGCGTGAGCTTTCTCTCGCAAGCTGTGGCTAAGGGCGCATCGAAAGCTCTGCTGGCGGTTGACCCCCAAGCACTTCGAAAAACCAAATCTGGCCATGAAGTGTTGGTTGTTGGCAGCGAAAGGCTCGTGCAGGTACAAGCGGTCAAACTTGGCAATTCACTTGGCGATGTGGTGGCCGTGAGTGGTGCCCTGAAGGCCGGCGACACGCTGGTGTTATCACCAGATGACTCTCTGGAAAATGGCAGCGAAGTTCAGATTAACGAGCCTAAATAAATGTCGGCATTAATCAGCATACGTGAGCTTTACAAGACCTATCAGCGCGGCAATCAACCCGTGCCAGTGCTGATGGGTATCAACTTAGAGATCCATGCCGGTGATTATGTTTCGCTCATGGGGCCTTCTGGCTCCGGCAAAAGCACCTTACTGAATTTGATCGCGGGCATCGATAAACCAAGTGCTGGCGCGCTGCTCATCGACGACATCAATATTGCCGCCTTACCGGAAAGTGAGCTGGCAAATTGGCGCGCGGCCAACGTCGGTTTTATCTTCCAGTTCTATAATTTAATGCCGGTGCTCAATGCCTTTGAGAATGTTGAGCTGCCATTATTGTTGACTAGTCTCAGTAAGTCCGAGCGTCGCGAGCATGTCGTCACTGCGCTGGCCATGGTAGGACTTGCCGATCGTATGGATCATTATCCTAATGAGCTCTCTGGCGGCCAACAGCAGCGTGTGGCGATTGCCCGCGCCTTAATTAGCGATCCACAATTGATCGTGGCCGATGAGCCTACGGGTGACTTAGATCGTCAGTCGGCCGATGATATTTTGAATCTGTTGGATAGGCTTAATACCGAATTAGGCAAAACCATTGTCATGGTCACGCACGACCCGAAATGTGCGGCGCGGGCAAAGCAGCAGGTGCATTTGGAGAAAGGCCTGCTGCTCACTGAGCCCGACGAGCAGTCGCACTAAATGCACGTGCTCTATGTGCTTAAGCTTGCCAGTCGCAATATTTGGCGTCAGCGTCTGCGTGCCAGCATGACCATTGCTGGTATTGCCGTGGCGATCATCTCTTTTGGCTTGTTACGCACTGTTGTTGACTCTTGGTATGCCGGCGCTGAGCTAAGCGACTCGGGTCGACTTATCACGCGAAATGCGGCGTCATTGGCATTCCCTTTTCCGGTTAGCCCCGTCAGTCAAATTCGCCGAATCAATGGTGTTAAAGCGGTAACTTCGGTGAACTGGTTCGGCGGTATTTATATTGATGACAAACATTTTTTCCCGCAATTTGCCATCGATCCCGATAGCTACTTCACGGTGTATCCCGAATTCATTGTGGACGACAATCAGTTGGCCGAGTTCCGTCGTGATCGTCGTGGCGTCATTATTGGTAGTAAGTTAGCGGCGAAAGAGGGCTGGAAAGTTGGCGATCAAGTGCCCTTGCTAGGCACAATTTATCCCGGCGTGTGGAGCTTTACCATCCGTGGCATTTATCAAGGTCGCGATGACACCGTCGACACTGGTCAGTTTCTCATGCATTGGGCCTATGTAAACGAACGGATTAAATCGCTACTGCCATCACTTGCCGATCAGGTCGGCATCATCATTGTCGATATTAAAAACCCAGCCAATCCTGCGACGATGTCGGCGGCTATCGATAGTCAGTTTAAAAACTCGTTAACCGAGACGCGAACGGAAACGCAAAAGGCTTTTCAACTTGGCTTTATTGCCATGGTCGATACCATTTTGCTGGCGATTCAAACGGTGGCCTATGCCGTCATTCTCATTATCATGGCAGTGATGGCCAACACCATGGCGATGTCGGCACGCGAGCGAACCCGCGAATACG
>CAXIBK010000205.1:0-2924 GCA_964022225.1 uncultured Paraperlucidibaca sp. | reverse complement strand
CCGCACCCACGACAGCCAGACCGCATCGAAGGTTTGAGGTGCAAAAGGCCAAGCATAAGGATCAATAATCGCCGATACAGCGCTCTGCTTAGTTGCAGAATACGCGGTACTAACCAGATGTTTATTAAGCGGTCGCGTGCTTGGCATAGTGGCTAAATGCACGGGCAAATCGACCAATAAGGCCGACACACCATGACATTTAGCTGTCGCCAAGCGCCATGCCTGACGTTCGCGATCAGACACAGACTGGCGTGAGGTGCGCGCGGAAAGGCTTTGGTGTAGTTTCATGGCCACGATTATTGAACTTAAGCCGCCATCATGTCATCACCTCAAACTCCTATCGTGACACCATTGCCCTGCTTTCTTGATAATTATATATGGCATATCGAGACGGTTAAGGGCGATTGGGTTGTCGATCCAGGCGACGCTGACGTTGTGCTCGCGCATCAGACTAACCGCGGCAAGCCTTTGGCTGGCGTGCTTATCACTCATCATCACCTCGATCACACAGCGGGCATTGCAGCCTTAGTGAAAGCTTTTGCGATGCCAGTTTATGGACCTGCTGAGGTTGGTGAAGGTGTCAGCAACTATATAAATGCAAATGATGTATTAACGCTCGACGGCATGGGCTCAGTGCAGGTGTTAGACGTAGCCGCGCATACCTTGGGGCATATTGCTTACTATTTAAAAGATCACGAACTGCTATTTTGCGGTGACAGTCTTTTTAGCGCGGGCTGCGGAAGGCTGTTTGAAGGTACACCAACTGACTTGGCTCGCGTTATGAGTACGCTTACTGCATTACCCGCCACTACCGTGATTTTTCCTACACATGAATACACCGCCGCCAA
This sequence comes from uncultured Paraperlucidibaca sp., assembly GCA_964022225.1. Taxonomy (GTDB): domain Bacteria; phylum Pseudomonadota; class Gammaproteobacteria; order Pseudomonadales; family Moraxellaceae; genus Perlucidibaca. The sequence continues at coordinate 2,076 of CAXIBK010000205.1, read as the reverse complement.
TATTCATTTTGCTGAGGCCGTTGAGCCCAATAACGATACGCTCAAACATTACGGACGCAAAGTGGCAGCACTACGTGAAAAAAACCAACCAAGTCTACCCACTCATCTAGCACTTGAGCTGGCGATTAATCCATTTTTACGCGGCCATGAACGTACCGTGGTCACAGCGGCAAGCAGCTATGCCGGAAAGCCCTTGCAGCCCGGCGAACAAACCTTGGCAGCACTACGCGCTTGGAAAGACGTTTTTTAGTACACTGCTTGGAAAATAACGAGAATGCCCATGCTTATTTCCGTAAACAATCTCCGAAGCTCACAACAGCCGCGCGTTCTTTTAGCGCTAGTAGCGGCTTTGTTTTTATCGGCCTGTGTTAGTGCTCCCGTTGCTAATCGTAGTTATCCAATTATTCAAAAGCAGCGCATTGTGGTAACGCCACAGCCTACAAAACCAACCACAAAAATTGACGTGCAACCGGCGGATCACATCGTTGTTACGCCTGCTACTCCTAAGAGTATTTTAGCATCGGCCGTAGTAACTGAAATTGCACCAGCACCAGCTATCGCTAAAGCGCCTGCTACGACTTCGTCCCTTAACAAACCTGCCAACAGCGTTAAAGTTGATAATGATCCAGCACTTAGCGCGCCAACTGTTATTTTAACGCGTAGCCCTTCGGCAAAAGCCAGCGTTGCTACTAATCAAGATTTAATTCAGCGCTTGCGTCGTGGCTTTAGCATGCCCACACGCTATAACTCACGCATCGATGCGCAATTTTCACGCTATAGCGGTCAGCAAAAATACATCGATGAATTAATGGCAAAAGCCTCACGCTTTCTATTCGTTGCCGTTACAGAGGCCGAGCGCCGTGGCCTACCCACTGAGCTGGCACTACTACCCATTATCGAAAGTGCTTACGACCCCGCGGCAACATCGAGATCCAATGCAGCCGGCCTTTGGCAATTTATCCCAGACACCGGTCGTCTTTATGGTTTACGCCAATCCAACTGGTTTGACGCACGACGTGATCCACTAGAGTCCACTCGCGCCGCCTATGACTATTTAGCCAAACTTTACGATATGTTCGGCGATTGGGAGCTTGTGCTTGCCTCATACAACGCTGGGCCGGGAACAGTTTCACGCGCGCTTCAAGCAAATATCGCACGTGGTCTAGGAGACGATTATTGGTCACTAAAACTATCTCAAGAAGCCATGGATTATGTGCCGCGCTTTCTCGCAGTAGTGTCGATGTTTAAGGATCCAATTTCTGCAGGCGTGAGCATACCCTCCATACCCAATCGCCCATATTTTCGTACGGTTGCCGCCAAAAGCAGCTTAGACCTCGATACAGTTTCAACACTGTCCGGCGTACCACTTGATGAGCTACGCATTCTCAATGCCGCGCTACGTCGCGATCAATTAGCACCCGATGGCCCCTATCTTTTGCACGTGCCAAACTACCTTGATATTGCCAGCGAGCATTTGCTAGTTCAGCAATCTGTCGCCTCAGATGTTCGTGTGGTGAATGCCCAAGGCCGCCCTGAAGCTGTCGTGGCTAGCACCAATACAGAAGTTATTCGGGCAAACTATATAGATGCTAATAGCCGTAACTATCAAGTGCGCCGCGGTGATACTTGGTTCAGTATCGCGCGCCGAAATCAGTTGTCAGCAACTCAGCTAGCCGCTGCCAATGACGAAGAGCTCACTACAATTTTAGAGATTGGTCGTGAGCTCAGCATCCCCACGCCTGCGGCGGCGGCTTATCAAGCACATGTGTTTAATTCGAACACATCAACGGCCTCGCGCGAGCCAGTTTCACTACCACGAAACAATTCCGCCACTCAGGTCATCCAAGCAGGAAATCGTGGACTTTAAATTATGCGGCAGTGCGGCAGTTTTTTAACTCGATACAGTCTTGCTTTCGCCTGCCTATTGCTCAGCCTCACCGCTCAAGCGGCGGTGATTAGCAGCCACGCCATTACGCTAAGAGGCAGCCCAGCGCTAGCAGAAGGCTTTGATCACTTCACTTACGTAAATCCACAGGCGAGCAAAGGTGGTCGCCTACGCCTGAATGCACTCGGCAC
>CAXIBK010000204.1:0-2996 GCA_964022225.1 uncultured Paraperlucidibaca sp. | reverse complement strand
AAACTCAATGCCCATGTCGCTGAAAATTTCACGACGCTGGCTCATCACCGTTTTTTCCATTTTAAACTCAGGGATGCCAAAGGTCAGCAAACCACCGATTTCTGGATTCTTATCAAACACCACGGCTTTCACGCCGGCTCGCGTCAATACGTCGGCACAGCCTAAACCAGCAGGACCAGCGCCAATAATTGCTACTTTTTTACCGGTCGCCACTACGCCCGACATGTCTGGGCGCCAGCCCATAGCAAATGCCGTATCGACAATATACTTTTCAGTATTGCCGATAGTCACAGCGCCAAAACCATCGTTGAGCGTGCAGGCACCTTCGCACAGACGATCTTGCGGACAAACGCGGCCACAGACTTCTGGCAGCGTGTTGGTTTGGTGGCAAAGCTCTGCTGCCTCAAACAAGCGGCCTTCGGAAATCAGCTGCAGCCAGTTCGGAATGTAGTTGTGTACGGGGCACTTCCATTCACAATAAGGATTGCCGCAGCTTAGGCAACGATGTGATTGGCCTTCCACCTCTGGCTTGGTAAATGGTTGATAAATCTCGACAAACTCCGCTCGGCGGACATCAAGAGCTTTCTTTGATGGATCGTGACGCGCCACATCCAAGAATTGAAAATCGTTATTTAGGCGCTCTGCCATGATCTTGCCTCTTATTGCCGTTCGGGCTTACTGCGGATTAGACACGGTGCTTTTCAGCAGCTCTTTAATGTTGGCGGCTTTCGGTTTTACCAGCCAGAACTTGCGCTGATACTCGTCGAACTCATCCAACACGGTACGGCCCCAAGTGCTATCGGTTGCCTTCACGTAGTCGCGCAACACCGACTTCAAGTGCGAACGATGCGGCCCCATGGGCTCAGTGCTAATGCGATGGATCTCGATAAGCTCGTGGTTACAACGATCAAAGAAGTCATTGTCCAAGTCGAGCACATAAGCAAAACCACCGGTCATGCCCGCCCCGAAATTCAGACCCGTCGGGCCGAGCACCGTGACCAAGCCACCCGTCATGTATTCGCAGCAATGGTCTCCTGCGCCTTCGATAACGGCATGACAGCCTGAGTTACGCACCGCAAAACGTTCACCCGCTGTGCCGGCGGCATACAATGTGCCTCCAGTAGCACCATACAAGCAGGTGTTACCAATGATCGCCGTATCTTGCGATTGAAACGTGGCGTCTTTAGGCGGGCGAATGACTAGCTGACCGCCTGCCATGCCCTTACCAACGTAATCGTTGGCATCACCTTCGAGGTGTAGGTTCAAGCCACCGGCATTCCAAACACCAAAGCTCTGACCTGCAGTGCCAGTGAACTTCAGGGTAATCGGTGCATCAACCATGCCTTGATCGCCATGGCGCTGAGCGATTTCACCCGACACACGAGCACCAATAGAGCGGTCACAATTGCCGATGGAGTAGCTAAACTCGCCGCCCTTTTTACCCTCAATCGCCGGCAAAATCTCAGTCACAATTTGCTCAGCCAGCACACCCTTATCGAATGGCTCGTTGCGCTTGTCTTGGCAGAACTGCGGCTTACCTGCGGGGATATGATCATTTTTCAACAATGGCATCAGATCTAAGCGCTTATGCTTTTCTGTCGTGCCTGGCAGACATTCGAGCAGATCGGTACGACCAATGAGCTCACTCAAAGATGCCACACCAAGCACAGCCAACCATTGGCGCGTTTCTTCAGCAATGAACTTGAAAAAGTTCATCAGCATTTCAGGCTCGCCAATGAAGTGATCTTGACGCAATTTATCTTGCTGAGTAGCAACGCCAGTCGCGCAGTTATTCAAATGACAAATACGTAGGTATTTACAGCCTAAGGCGATCATCGGTGTTGAGCCGAAACCAAAGCTCTCAGCGCCCAAAATCGCTGCCTTCACCACATCGAGGCCGGTCTTTAAACCGCCATCAGTTTGCACACGAACCTTGCCGCGCAGGTCATTGGCACGCAATGCTTGTTGCGCTTCTGACAGACCTAACTCCCATGGCGAACCCGCGTGATGAATTGAGCTCAAAGGCGAGGCGGCAGTACCACCATCATAACCAGAAATGGTGATGAGATCGGCATAGGCCTTAGCGACACCGGCGGCGATGGTGCCAACGCCAGGCTCAGATACAAGCTTAACCGATACCAACGCTCTTGGATTGACTTGCTTCAAGTCAAAAATTAGCTGCGACAAGTCCTCGATTGAGTAAATATCGTGATGTGGCGGAGGTGAAATCAGCGTTACGCCTGGAACCGAGTGACGCAAACGAGCAATCAGAGCATTGACCTTGCCGCCGGGCAGCTGGCCACCCTCTCCCGGCTTAGCGCCCTGAGCAACTTTAATCTGTAGCACCTCTGCACTTGCTAAGTAAGCCGGCGTGACACCAAAACGGCCCGAGGCAACTTGTTTAATTTTCGAGTTTTTCAGCGTGCCATAACGAACAGGGTCTTCGCCGCCCTCACCGGAGTTGGAGCGCCCGCCCAGGGTGTTCATGGCAATAGCAATCGACTCATGAGCCTCAGGCGAAAGCGCGCCCAATGACATGCCTGCGGAGTCGAAGCGTTGCAGAATCGCTTCCAGCGGCTCAATCGCATCAATCGACAATGGTGTCACAGCCTTTTTCAGCTGTAATAAATCGCGCAGTGTCGCCACTGGGCGCAAGTTCACCAAATCAGCATAGGCCTGATAATCGCTGTAAGAACCGGAGCGTACAGCCGTGTGTAGGCTATTGATCACGTCTGGATTAAAGGCGTGATACTCCTTACCGTAAACAAACTTGAGCAAGCCGCCTTGATCAATTTGCTTACGCGCACGCCATGCATCGGCGCTAAGCAAGCGTTGATCAACTTCCAGCTCAGCAAAGCCAGCGCCTTGAATACGGCTAGGTACGCCCTTGAAGCAAAGATCGACCACTTCACGATTTAGGCCAACCGCCTCGAAAAGCTGGGCACCACGATAGGAGGCCACTGTGGAAATGCCCATTTTTGATAGGATTTTCAGTA
>CAXIBK010000203.1:0-3001 GCA_964022225.1 uncultured Paraperlucidibaca sp. | reverse complement strand
GTATATGCCGTCGCGCAAAACTATAACCACTTACAGCTTAATTTTACCGTAACGGAGTCGCCGCAAGGCAAGGCATACCCAATGGGCTCTCGCTTAGCAGCACCCGCCGATCAACTAAAATTTCAGGTCAGCGTGGCCGATCGCTTGGGCAAGAAAACGCCACTACTTGCTCATAACACCATTATTGAAGTGATTAGCTCGCTTGCAGATAACTCCGTGAGCTACTCCCCGCTCATATCGCACAATGCAGCAACTACCACTTTCATCTTAAGCAATAGCGCAAAGCAAAACTGGGCTTTCGTAAGAGTGAGAGATAAGGCTACAGGTGCTCCTGTGGCTGTCTCAGCACCTATTTGGTTTAAGCAAGGAGGCACTGCTCTGCCAACTTGCAACAATGGCAGGTAACAATCTAGAGCTTAATAACAAGACTTTCTAAACGCTATGAAAGCCAGAGGTCAGTAGTGGGCGAAAAGAAGCTACCATAGGCGCTATTCGGCATGGCCTATTTCTCTTTGGGCAGCCAACTGACCTACGAGAAATTGAATGGCGCTGAAAGCCACCATCTGTAAAGTTGAACTCAATATCGCCGACATGGATCGTGGCTACTACGCCGATCATGTACTCACACTGGCCCAGCACCCTTCGGAAAATGACGAACGCCTCATGCTTAGGCTGCTGGCGTTTGTACTTTACGCGCACGAAGACCTCGCCTTCTCCAAAGGCTTAAGCGATCCCGATGAGCCAGACATCTGGCAAAAAGACCTGACTGGCAACATTGATCTCTGGGTCGATCTAGGCCAGCCTGATGAGAGGCGCGTGATGAAATCTTGCGGGCGCTCACGCCAAGTCGCCGTCGTTGCTTACGGTAATGCGGTGCCGATTTGGTGGGCCGCCATCGCGCCAAAATTAGAACGCGCTAACAACCTAGAGGTGCGCCGATTAGTAGTGCAAGGTGATACGCCACTCGCTGTCTTTGTGCAAAAAAACATGACGTTGCAATGCACTGTACAGGATGGCCAGCTCTGGCTCAGCGACAACGAGCGCAGCATTGAGATCGATGCAATACCGCTGCGCTAAGGTTTACTCATTGAAATATTCAGGAGCACAAATATGAGCGTAAACACAGAGACTGCTATTTTGGCTGGTGGATGCTTTTGGGGCATGCAAGACCTAATCCGCAAACAGCCAGGAGTAGTAAGCACACGCGTTGGCTACTCGGGCGGCGATGTGCCAAATGCCACTTACCGCAACCACGGCTCACATGCCGAGGCCATTGAGGTGGTGTTTGATCCAGTGCAGCTTAGTTATCGCAAGTTGCTGGAATTTTTCTTTCAAATCCATGACCCCAGCACACCTGATCGCCAAGGTAACGACAGAGGCAGCAGCTATCGCTCCGCGATATTCACCACCTCAGATCAGCAACAAGTCATCGCCAATGAAGTAATCGCTGCAGTCGATGCTAGTGGTCGTTGGCCAGGCAAAGTGGTGACAAGCGTTGAGCCAGCCGGCGACTTCTGGCAAGCAGAGCCTGAGCATCAGGATTATTTACTGCACAATCCTAGAGGATATACCTGCCACTATATTCGCCCCGACTGGACGTTAGGTATAGGCTAAGCATTCGCAGAGAAAATTGAAGAGGTGACCGAAATGCACAAAGCACATCACCGCATGACCGAGCTATTTCAACAACTGGGGCTGCCTTCTGAAGAAGCCGAAATTCACGATTTTTTGTCTAAGAATCGGCCATTGCCGGCAGAAACAACACTGGCTGATGCCGAGTTCTGGACGGCCTCGCAAGCGAGCTTTATCCGCGAAGCGCTCACATTAGACTCTGATTGGTCAGGCATTGTAGATCAGCTAAATGAGGCTCTACGCGCGAGCCAATAACTGCAATCAAGCACGATTACTGAATGCTGTTAATTTCGGCTTCGGTCAAGGCACGGTACTCACCCTCCGCAAGCGCATCATCCAGTACGATCTCGCCGATGCGCTCACGGTGTAGCTCGAGCACACGATTGTCGAGCGCGGCAAACATTCTTTTCACCTGATGGTATTTGCCCTCGCAAATCGTCAGGCGTACCTCATTGCTATAAACACGCTCTAACTTAGCCGGCTTGGTCAAATGCTTTTCGTGATGCAGCTGCAATCCTGCCTGCAGGCGCTCCTCGGCATCTTCAACAAGGTCTGTTAGCAGAGTGGCGTAATAAGTCTTTTCGCACTCACTGCGCGGCGAGGTGACTCGATGATTCCACGGGCCATCGTCGGTAATTAGCACCAAACCAGTGGTATCGATGTCTAGGCGGCCAGCAATGTGCAGCACTTGCCGATTTGGCTCATCGAGCAGCTCAAGCACCGTAGGATGGACATTATCGCTAGTGGCACAAACATATCCGGCGGGCTTATTCAGCATGAAGTAGCGCGGTCCAGCTGAGCTGAGCGTATTGCCATCGAGCTGCACAATATCATCGGGGCCAATGACTAAGCTGGCACTTTTTGTCAGCTCGCCATTGACCATAACGCGCTTATTTCTTAAGGCTATCTTCACTAAAGCGCGCGATAGATCCGTGGTTTGAGCAATGTATTTGTCGAGGCGCATGGATCAAATAATCTCAAAATGGTTTGTGGTTCGGCGCATCAAAGGCTGAACCATGCCCTAGTTTACTTGATACACCAAGGCATCTAAGCAGCGTTACTTAGACTCCACAGTCACAAATAGCGATGACTGTGAATACTCGCTTTCATACAATGCGCGCCAATTCTGGCGATACAACGCCAGATAAAACATTGATTTTGGAGATAAAATGGTCACTCCTCGCATTGTTATCGTTGGCGGTGGTGCCGGCGGACTTGAGTTGGCGACACGCCTTGGGCGCACTTTGGGCCAGCAAGGTAAGGCCCGAATCATTTTAGTCGATGCCTGCTTAACGCATATTTGGAAGCCTCTGCTACATGAAGTTGCAGCCGGCACCATCAACTCCTATGAAGACGAGTTGAGTTACTT
>CAXIBK010000202.1:0-3039 GCA_964022225.1 uncultured Paraperlucidibaca sp. | reverse complement strand
GCTATAGCGGGAGATAGCAATCGTGAACAAAGCTAGTGCTATCCAGCCTAGGATGTCGATAGGCTTGTAAATGTGAGCGGGCATGGCGCGTAGTCGTGACAAGTAATTAGGCCTGAACTATGCCGATGGCGTCCTACCTAGAACCTTGCCGCAACATGAACATTTGCTCATCTTGCGCTAAGAGGTAAAAGCCGTGCGACTATAGCGCTAGCAGTTTGGCTTGTGAGAAATGGCATGCGCCTATTAATAGTAGAGGATGATCTGGAAATTGCCGGCTATCTGCGCAAGGCCTTGGCAGAGGCCGGCCATGTGGTGGATCACGCCGACAATGGCCGTGATGGCTTGTTTCTAGCAACGGGCGAGCCTTATGACGCTATTGTGCTCGATCGGATGCTGCCGCAAATGGATGGTTTGTCGATGCTGGCGGCACTCCGCGCCAGTGGTGCCACTGTGCCAGTGCTGATTCTTAGTGCCTTAAATCATGTCGATGAGCGCATTAAAGGCCTGCGCGCCGGTGGCGATGATTATTTGGTGAAGCCTTTCGTACTGAGTGAGCTGCTTGCTCGCCTTGAAGTCATCACGCGCCGCCAGTCGAACACGACAACACAGAGTAATGATTTACGCGTTGCCGACCTTGTGCTCGATAGGTTGACCCGACAGGTGCATCGCGGCGATAAGCTGCTGAGTTTAAAGCCGCAGGAATATCGCGTGCTTGAATATCTCATGCGCCATGCTGGACAAGTGGTGACGCGCTCAATGCTGTTAGAAGGCGTTTGGGACTATCACTTTGACCCGCAAACCAATGTCATTGATGTGCATATGTCGCGGCTGCGCGCCAAAGTTGATTTTCCGCCTAAACCGGCTTTGATTCACACACTACGCGGCGCGGGGTACTGCCTTCGTGAAGACTAAAAAATGGCGCTGGTCGACCGCCACCAAACTCACATTATTTAACGCTGGCGTACTGGTGTTTTGTTTCGTCTTGCTCTTGGCATTTACGCAATGGATGAGTGCTCGATTTATGCAGGAGCATATCGAAGAAAGCGTTAAGTCAGAGCTCTCGTTGTTGGTCAGCGAGTACGACATCGATGGTCGCGAAGGCATGTTGAGTTTGATTCGTGATCGTGTTGCCGACAATTCACCAGAGCATGAGCGCTATTACCGATTTGAGGACATGAAAACGGGATTGGTCATCTCAAACTTGAGCGCTTGGCCTGACTCAGTTGTGGAGCCAGGTGAAACTTACTATTTAACCAGTCCTGAACATGCCGGCAAAACCCGCCTCATGGCACGCTGGCAAAGCCTCCCGCAGGGCGAACGTTTATTAGTCGGCTTCGATGAATACGAGCTACATAGCATGCAGCGCAAGTTGCGCCAGAGCGCTACGGTGAGCTTGGTTATTGTGCTGCTGCTGGCGTGGTTGGCTGGCCGCTTTATCACCCGCACGGCTTTGCGCCCAATCGAGACTATTCGTCATTCTGCCGGACAAATCATGGATGGTGATTTACGTCATCGCATTCCGCATCATAATAGTGGTGACGAGTTCGATCAGCTCGCGATCACGCTTAATCGTATGCTCGACCGCATCTCGCAACTAATAGCTGGCATCGAAGGCACGACCGATAATATTGCGCATGATTTGCGCTCGCCCTTAACGCGGCATCGTGCCCGTTTAGAAGCAGCGTTGCAGGAGCGCCCGACTGAGGCGGATTGGCCGCAGTGGGTAGAAAAAAACCTCGGCGATATTGATCAGGTGCTGAGTACTTTTCAGGCCTTGTTAAAGATCGCTCGCATAGACTCAGGTGTTTTGCGTAAAGAGTTTGTGACGGTCGATTTAGCCAAGCTTTGCCATGATGCGGTGGATTATGTCGAGCCTTTAGCGGAGGCGCGAGATATTCGCTTGGGCGTGTCTATTCCCGAGCAAGCGAGTTTGCAGGGTCATCGCGACTTGCTTTTCCAGCTGCTTATTAACGTGCTCGATAATGCGCTCAAATATGCGCCATCGGGCAGTCGTGTTTTGCTGTTGTGCGAGCAGCGCCACGATAAATGGCTGCTGCGCGTGGGCGATCAAGGGCCGGGCATTCCTGAGTCTGAGCGCCAACGTGTGTTTGAGCGGCTGTATCGTCTCGATAGCACGCGCATGATGCCGGGCTTAGGGCTGGGCTTGAGCTTAGTTCATGCCGCAGTGAGCCTGCATCATGGGGAGATTGCACTGTTAGATGCCGATCCAGGGCTGCAGGTCGATGTGCTTTTGCCTAGGCGTTGACAAATTCTGAATATCATTCAGAATCCGACGACTATTCAAATGGCCGAAATTTGGTCATGGTTGCGGGCGATAAATGGGCACCAAAGAACGGCGCGAACGACAATTTTATGAACGCGAGCAGCGGCTATTAACCGTCGCCCGCGAGCTCATCGTACGTGATGGATTGTTAAACCTACAGATGAGCAAGTTGGCCAAAGCTAGCGAACACGCTATGGGCACTATTTATCAGCACTTCGCTAGCAAAGAAGATCTTTATCTCGCCTTAGTCACCGAGTCTGTCGCTGAGTACGCCACATTATTTCAGCGTGTGGCGGCTTGGCAGGCGAATTCTCGTGATCGCATGTTTGCCATTGCTGTTGCCGATAGCGTCTTTGTGCGCCGCAATCCTGAGCATTTTCGCCTTGCCCAATATGCACTTTGCGAAGTCGTGTGGGGTGCTGCTAGCGTTACCCGCCGTGAGGCGCATCATGCCGCCAGTCAGCCAATAAGCGAGGCTGTCATGTGCATAGTGCAGGATGGCTTAAGGCAGGGAGAGCTGCTGGCTAACGGCATGAGCCCAGAAGAAATTTCAACTGGGTTTTGGGCAATGAGTCAGGGTATCCACACACTTGCTCATGCAGAAGGATTGCTTGAGCAATACGCTGTGCATCGCCCTTACGGTTTGCTGGCTCGACATATTCAATTTTTACTGAATGGCATGGGTTGGCAACCGCTCAGCCCCATTACAGACGACGCGCTCAACGCGCTTATTACGCGTATCCGCGCGGAGGTTT
>CAXIBK010000201.1:0-3076 GCA_964022225.1 uncultured Paraperlucidibaca sp. | reverse complement strand
GTCTTTGCTGGTTACAATACCATCTGCGTTTGGTCCGCGATGTTGTAACACCGGGAGCGCGTCATAGAGTGCCTGATTAACCGGGCCTTTGCCGGCGATGGCAACGATTCCGCACATGGTGACCTCTCGAGCTTAGTGGCTAGCTGACTCGCTAGTGTTTGGGGAACGAATAATGGTAATCGCCTGATCTTTCAGGTGGCGAGCAACGGATTCATATTTCAAGATGGCACGCGGCAACTCTGCCTCACGAAACCAAGCATCATTAATGATAAACGGCGCCATCAGCATGAGCGCGACGAGGCAGAGCACAAAGCCTCGAGCGACGCCAAAAATGCCGCCAAAAAAACGGTCAAAAAGGCTTAAGCCACCAGCACGTAGCATCATACTAACGGCGTATCCGCCAAGGCTGCACACCACTAATGTGCCTAAAAACAAGCCGCCATAAGACATAACGAGGCGTATTGAGGGAGTGCTGACCCACTGAGCTAGCCATGCGGCCATGGGTTCGTTGTAAGTGCGGGCGAGATAAATTGCGAGAACCCAACCGGTGAGTGAGATCGCTTCGCGCACCAAGCCACGCCAAAATCCAAAGATTAGCGATAACGCGAGCACAACCAAAATGACGATATCTGCCGGATGCATAGAACTCAGAGTCAATGGCGGAAGGCTAAGGCCGGATGGCGCGCATCATACCAACTGCGACTTGCGCCGTCATGGACTTAAGGGCGATAGGGCACAATAAAACCGTTGAGTTTGAGCTCAGCATCAGCGCTTAAGCGCTGTTTTAAAGACTCGGCAATGCCGCGATCTAACTCAGGGCCAACACTCACTTTAAATACACCGCCCTGCTCTACTGCTGAGGCACGAAAGCCATTTTTGCGTAGTCGCGCAACCAAATCATCAGCACTGGATTTACTACTAAGGCTAGCAACCTGCACAACCCATGCACTAGGCAAGCCTTGGCCAGCCGCTTTGACTTCGGCTTTTGGGGTGGGCTTAGGTTCCGATTTTTCCTCAGTTTTAATAACGGATTTAACTTGAGGCTTTACTTCAGCTTTGGTAACAGGTTTAGCTTCGGGCATTTTAGTCAGCACAGCTTTGGTTTCAGCGGCTGTAGCGGCTGCAGCGCTTGATTCTACTGGCTTAGTTTTAGCGGCCACTGAAGCCGGCGCATCAGCTTTTTCATTTTCGCCTGCTAAACGAAAGCGCTCTGGCACATCTTCGGTTGTTTCAGGCGCGGCCTGAGTCGTCGGCTGCACAGGATAAAATGTTGGCTCACCATGACTATCGGCAATGCTTGTCTCAAGCTCAGACGCCTGATTTTGCAGCGCCGGCGCAAGATCATTGGCAGTAGGCACAGTCGGCTTGGCTGGGATCTCCGGTGGTTGCAGTGCAGCAACTCCGGCACCCTCCAATACCATAGGCAAAAATAAAATAGCGGCTGCTACTATCACTACGCCGCCCAAAACACGTTGCCCAATCACTTTTTCCATAGCTTACTCGCTGAGTGCCAACACGGCAGCAACCGTGTAGAACGAACCAAAGACGACAATTCTATCGTGCTCTGTAGCCTGAAGACGAGCTGATGCTAACGCCTCAGCCACACTATCGTGCGCAGAACACGCAGTTAAATCGATACTTGCTGCTATATCTGCCAGTGCCGCAGCAGACTGTCCACGCGGACAAGACAAACTGGCCAAACACCAGCTATCAACATAGGCCTTGCTGCTTGCCATTACGCCAGCGCTATCTTTGTCAGCCAGCATGGCCAAGACCGCGATAGTGCGCCCTGGTGCTGGTAGTGGCGCTATGTGCTGCCATAAAAACTTGGCACCATGCGGATTATGCGCGACATCAAGTATTAACTCAGGCTCAGATGCATTGCCTGCAAGATGTGCAGGCCAAGGCAGGCGTTGCATACGCCCTGTAACACTAGTTTGGCGCAGGCCTTCAGCTATTTCTGCGGCGGCGATTGCTTTATGCGTAAGGCCTGCCAATGCTTGCAATGCAGCAATGGCCGTGGCGGCATTGTCTAAGGCCACGCTCGGCAAAGGCAACAGCCAATCACCATACTGCCATGCGCCCTGACCGGCTTTTACCGTAAAATCATACTCTCGGCCTTTTACCCAAGTTGGTGCACTCAAGGCTTGAGCGTGCTCAATCAACGCAGCTTGTGGCGTGCGCTCGCCCAGGATCACTGGTCGGCCGGCACGCATAATACCGGCCTTTTCACGCGCAATGCTGACTAAGTTATCGCCCAGCCAGTCGGTATGATCTAGGCCAATATTAGTAATAACCGCCACGCTAGGGTCAACCAAGTTTACGGCATCTAAACGCCCGCCTAACCCCACTTCAAGCACAACTAAATCTGGGTCTTGGCGTTGAAACCAGTAAAAAGCAGCAAGCGTGGTGTGTTCAAAATAGGTTAATGAGGTGTCGGCGCGTACTGCTTCAATAGCATCGAGTGCGTTGACTAGGTCAGCATCAGAAATGGATGCGCCAGCGCAACTAATACGCTCATGGAAATGCACTAAATGCGGGGATGTATAACTGGCTACGCGCCATCCGGCAGCACGCGCAATGGCGACAATAGTCGCCACGGTCGAACCTTTGCCGTTGGTGCCCGCAACAGTGATCACCGGGCAGGAAAATTGGCGCAGATTGAGTCGGTCGGCTACTTCGCCAACGCGCTCAAGGCCAAGATCGATCGCGCTCGGATGACGCTGCTCAAGTAGCGCAAGCCAATCGCTAACGCTTTTGGCACTTTCATCTAACGCAGACATCATGCAGGCCTCTACCGGTTTGATCACACGGGAAAGTGCATAAATTTAGCGAGTAAGCGGAATAAACTATCGCGCATTTCGTGGCGATGAATAATGATGTCGACCGTGCCGTGAGCGAGCAAAAACTCTGAGCGCTGAAAGCCCTCAGGCAATTTTTGGCGAACCGTTTGCTCAATCACTCGCGGACCGGCAAAACCAATTAAGGCATTTGGTTCTGCGGCATTAATGTCACCAAGCATGGCTAAACTCGCCGAGACACCGCCACAAACAGGAGCAGTGAGCACCGAAATATA
>CAXIBK010000200.1:0-3090 GCA_964022225.1 uncultured Paraperlucidibaca sp. | reverse complement strand
CCAAACAATCCAAGGGTTCTCGCTGACCTTGCTCATTCACGCCATACACAATGATGGCATCGGCGGTGTCAAACGGTGCCGCGCCAATCACCACGCGGCCAGCGCCAGCACTTAAATGCCGCGCAGCCTGAGCTTGGGCTCGAAATTGGCCGGTGCACTCAAGCACCACATCAACGCCTAAGTGTTTCCACGGCAGCTTTTCTGGATGCGCTTCTTCTAGTAGGCGGATGCGCTGTCGGCCTATGCGCAAAACGCCACTCTCTAATTCAGCGGTAACCGGCAAGCGGCCGTGTGTTGAGTCGTAGCGCAACAAATGCAGTAGTGACTCATCATCGCCCAGATCATTGATGGCGACGATGTCGATGTCATAGCGCTCATTGGCCTCGATGAGCGCGCGCAGCACATGGCGGCCAATACGACCAAAACCATTAATTGCTACGCGCAGTCTCATCGCGGGCTGATTCATGCCTTAGGCCAAACCACGCACAGCGTTGACAACGGCCTCAGCAGTAATGCCAAAGTGCTTGTAAAGGTCGCCCGCTGGAGCCGACTCACCATACGTGGTCATGCCAATCACCGCGCCATCGAGACCGACAAAGCGATGCCAGTAATCGGTAATGGAGGCTTCGACTGCCACGCGTTTGCGAACGCTCAATGGCAGCACGCTATCTCGGTAAGCGGCATCTTGCTTAAGGAAGGTATCGGGCGATGGCATTGACACCACGCGCACGCCTAAGCCTTCAGCACTCAAGGTCTCGGCCGCCTGCATGGCTAAATCTACTTCTGAGCCGGCGCTGATGATGATGGCGTCGACACGATCGGCATCGCGCAGCACATAGCCGCCGCGAGCGATGTTATTGATTTGGGCTGGTGTACGCGTTTGGTGCGCGAGATTTTGGCGTGAAAATACCAAAGCGGTTGGGCCGTCTTTACGCAATAAGGCCTCACGCCATGCCACTGCCGACTCGACCGTGTCGGCTGGGCGCCATGAGCTTAAATTGGGTGTTTGGCGAAGGCTGGCAAGTTGCTCAACTGGCTGGTGGGTCGGGCCATCTTCGCCAAGGCCGATGGAATCGTGCGTGTAGACGTGAATTACCCGCTGCTTCATCAACGCCGCCATGCGCAGAGCATTACGAGCATATTCCATGAACATCAGGAAGGTGGCGCCATAAGGCACGAAGCCGCCATGCAGGGCGACGCCGTTCATGATGGCGCTCATGCCGAACTCGCGCACGCCGTAATACACATAGTTACCATCGGCATGGTCCTGCACGCCGTGACAGCCTTTCCACAAGGTCAAGTTGGAGCCCGCTAAGTCGGCGGAGCCGCCGAGTAATTCAGGCAGCGCGGGGCCAAACGCATTCAGGGTGTTTTGTGAGGCTTTGCGTGA
The DNA here is from genome assembly GCA_964022225.1 of uncultured Paraperlucidibaca sp. Lineage (GTDB taxonomy): Bacteria > Pseudomonadota > Gammaproteobacteria > Pseudomonadales > Moraxellaceae > Perlucidibaca. The sequence continues at coordinate 1,700 of CAXIBK010000200.1, read as the reverse complement.
GGCAATGCTATCGCCCTTTTCAGCGCAGCCATTGATCCATGCTTCCGCAGTCGCGGCAAAATCAGCAGGTAACTCGCCATTTAAGCGGCGCTTTAGTTCAGCTGCCAAACTCGGGTGCGCTTGCTCATATTGTGTCCATAGACCATCCCAGTTTTTCTCTAGAACATCGCCTTTGGGGCGCGCATCCCACGCCTCATAAATCTCTGATGGAATGACAAAGGGCTCATGTTCCCAGCCCAAGGCTGCGCGGGTCAGGGCAATTTCATCCTTACCCAATGGCGCACCGTGGCAATCCTCTTTGCCCTGTTTGTTTGGCGAGCCAGCACCGATCACAGTTTTACAGATAATCATTGCGGGGCGTGCTGTATCCGCTTGCGCCTCTAGGGTCGCTGCGCGTATCGCATCGGCGTCATGGCCATCAATAGGGCCAATTACTTGCCAGCCATAGGCCTCAAAACGCTTTGGCGTGTCGTCGGAGAACCAGCCTTCCACTTCACCATCAATGGAAATGCCATTGTCGTCGTAATAGGCGATGAGCTTACCTAAACCCAAAGTGCCCGCCAGCGAGCAAACTTCATGCGAAATGCCTTCCATCAAGCAGCCATCACCCAAGAAGCAGTAGGTGAAATGGTCAATGACGGCAAGGTTGTCGCGGTTAAATTGAGCGGCGAGGGTTTTTTCCGCCAGCGCCATACCGACCGCGTTTGCAATGCCTTGGCCTAGCGGGCCAGTAGTAGTTTCAATGCCAGGTGCGTAGCCGAACTCAGGATGGCCAGGTGTTTTGCTGTGCAACTGACGAAAGGCCTTCAAGTCATCGATGGATACATCGAAGCCGGTTAAGTGCAGTAGAGCGTATTGCAGCATGGAGCCGTGGCCATTGGAGAGCACAAAGCGGTCGCGGTTGATCCAAGCGGGATTGGCTGGGTTGTAGCGCATGAATTGGCGCCACAGCACTTCGGCGATATCAGCCATACCCATCGGAGCACCGGGATGACCCGAATTAGCCTGTTGCACGGCGTCCATCGATAACGCCCGAATGGCGTTGGCGTAGTGGCGTTGATTTAAAGGCTGCGCGGGCATGCGGGGCACTCCAGTCGGCTGGCAAAAATAAAAGCGCGCGGCCTACTAAAGCCGCGCGGATGCATATTGTCGCCGATGCCGTCCATCGCGGCAATTGATTACATCACCGCCACCCAGCGACCAATACCTTGCGCCAGCATCTCAACAGCATAAGTACCAATGACCAAGGCCGAAACTCGACCAGTAATTTCGACATAACGATCTACTAAGCGTGCACTTTTAACACGCACACGATCATGGATAAATTTCAGCAGCAATAAGCCAAAAACCATCAGCAATAAGGTTAGCCAAACCACACCAACCGCATGCCATTTCGGTATAGATGCGCCCATTAGGATTGCGGCTGACACAGTCGCTGGCCCAATCAAAAATGGCATAGCTATAGATCCAGCAACATGCTCAGGGTCGCCACGCAAACCACTCAATGCACTCACGCCTTCAAAGAAGAAGCGGATGCCAACAAGCAGAAATAGTACTCCGCCGAAAATTTGAAATGAGGCGAAATTAACGTGCAGAAGATTGGTAAAGAGGCTTTCACCGGTTAGCGCAAAGATGGAGAACACAATACCGCCCATAACCACGCCACGCGTCAGCACGTGAGCAAATTGACGACTCGGCAT
>CAXIBK010000199.1:0-3107 GCA_964022225.1 uncultured Paraperlucidibaca sp. | reverse complement strand
ACTCAGCGACACACTTGCTGCACGCCGCTCTACGTGAGCTACTCGGCGACCATGTGCAACAAAAAGGCTCTTTAGTAACCGCTGACTATTTACGCTTCGATTTTGCGCATACTGAGGCCGTAAGCCCAGAGCAGCTGCGTGCGCTGGAGTCTAGGGTCAATGGCCAAATCTTAGGCAATACTGCAGTTCAAACTGAATTAACCGATATCGATACCGCACGAACTCGCGGCGCAATGGCCTTGTTTGGCGAAAAATATGGCGATGTTGTGCGTGTTTTGAGTATGGGTGAAGCCAATTTTTCTGTTGAATTGTGTGGTGGCACGCACGTTAAGCGTACAGGCGATATTGGCGTCTTTAAGATCACGAGTGAATCGGGAGTGGCTGCTGGTGTGCGGCGGATTGAGGCGCGCACTGGCTTAGGTGCGTTGGCTTGGTTAAACCAAGGCGAGCAAACGCTGTTGGAGCTTTCGAGTCTGGTTAAAGCTAATCGCGACTCACTTACCACTAAAGTGCAGCAATTATTGGATCGTCAGCGCGAGCTTGAAAAAGGAATTGATCAATTAAAGTCCAAAATGGCAGCGGCAGCAGGTGCCGATTTAGCCAAGCAAGCGCTCACGATAGCTGGAGTGCCTTTACTGGCCGCTCGACTCGATGGCGTTGATGCTAAGGCATTACGTGAAAATGCCGAGCGCCTGCGTAATCAGCTAGGTGATGCCGTAGTATTGCTGGCCAGTGTTGTCGATGACAAAGTTAGCTTAGTTGCCATGGTGAGCAAGCAATTGAGCGCACGAATTAAGGCTGGTGATGTGGTCAGCCATGTTGCGCAGCAAGTTGGTGGTAAAGGCGGCGGCCGCCCCGAGATGGCAATGGCTGGCGGCACAAAACCTGAAAATCTAGACAGTGCTTTGGACTCTTTAACAGCGTTTGTTGAGGCACAATTGAGCGCTAGCACCAAAGCCTAAGCGAGCAAGAAATTTAGCAATACCTGATCGTTTACATAAGCCGTCAGATGAGATGATGAGAGAGATACTATGGGAATAATGGTGCAAAAGTATGGTGGTACATCGGTAGCCAACCCTGAGCGCATTGAGGCTGTTGCCGATCGCGTGAAGCGTTGGTACGACCAGGGCCATCAAGTAGTAGTCGTGTTGTCTGCAATGAGCGGTGAAACTAATCGCTTAATCGCTTTGGCGAAGGCCATTTCCGACGAACCAGTACCGCGTGAAATGGATGTTATGCTGGCTACTGGCGAGCAAGTCACTATCGCTTTATTGGCGATGGCGCTGATTAAACGCGGAATCGACGCGAGATCATATACCGGCGCACAAGTGGCTATCCGAACTGATAGCGCTCATACCAAAGCACGCATTGAAGCGATTGATGATGCGCGTATTCGCGCTGACCTGGATGCTGGCCGCGTTGTTGTTGTCGCCGGTTTCCAAGGTGTCGACGCAGATGGCAATATTACCACCCTAGGGCGCGGTGGTTCAGACACAACTGGTGTGGCTTTAGCGGCTGCTTTAGGCGCCGATGAATGCCAAATTTATACCGATGTTGATGGCGTTTACACGACCGACCCTCGCGTGGTGCCACAAGCGCGCCGCCTCACCACCGTGACCTTTGAGGAAATGTTGGAAATGGCCTCGCAGGGCTCGAAAGTGTTACAAATTCGCTCCGTTGAGTTTGCCGGCAAATACAATGTTCCATTGCGCGTGTTGTCGAGCTTTGGCGAAGGCGAAGGAACTTTAATTACAGTTGATCATGCAGAGGACGATATGGAGAAGCCCGTTATTTCCGGGATTGCCTTTAACCGCGATGAAGCCAAGCTCACTGTACGCGGTGTGCCCGATACTCCGGGTATTGCTTCACGCATTTTGAGCCCAATTGGCGATGCAAATATCGAAATCGACATGATTTTGCAGAACGTATCAGCCGATGGCAGCACTGACTTCACCTTTACCGTGGCACAGGGCGACTTGAAAAAAGCCATGGCTGTACTCGAAAAAGTCGCGAAGGACGTTTCAGCACGTGAGATCGTGGCTAATGGCAATATCGCTAAGGTGTCATTAGTGGGTGTTGGCATGCGCTCGCATGCTGGTGTGGCTAGCAAAATGTTCTCGGTGCTCGCAAAAGAAAATATCAATATCCAAATGATCTCGACCTCGGAAATTAAAATTGCCGTGGTAGTTGATGAAAAATATTTGGAATTAGCCGTGCGTTCTTTACATTCGGCCTTTGATTTAGACGCGCCAGCAACTTAAGCTACGCGTTTGTAAATGGTTTTGCGAGTTGTGTCACTGGGCGAGGGAGTGTCCCCAAGATATTACAATTGAGGCGGTACCCCTCGCAGCCAAATATTCATGGCCTATGTCTGTGCACTGGGCCAACACTTTGGAGTAGTGAACATGTTAATTTTAACAAGACGAGTGGGTGAGACCCTCATGGTCGGTGATGAGGTCACCGTGACCGTGCTCGGCGTCAAGGGCAACCAAGTCCGTATTGGGGTTAATGCACCAAAAGATGTTGCTGTGCATCGCGAAGAAATTTATCAACGTATTCAACAAGAAAAGCCCGCCGACGACACTGTCGCCGACGAGTAAAAGACAAAAAGCGAGTATTTAGCGTGTTGAATCTTCCAAAAGCGCGCTGATTCTCGCATCTTTCTCTGCCCAGAGTGATGCTATCCAACGATGATAGCGACCACGAAACTCGGCATCAGACTCGTAATCACCGTCGTAGAATTCGCTAGGGATGGTGATTTCACGAACATCAACGATTACGCGACGCACATCACCACAGAGAAACTCCCAAAAGCCAACTGAGCCATCAGGATAAACAATCGTGATGTCGAGTAGGGCGTTAAGACGTTCGCCAAATGCTGATGTAGCAAAGGCAAAGCCACCTGACTTGGGTTTTAATAAATGTTGATATGGCGAGTGCTGAGTTTCATGTTTTTTCTCGGTGAAGCGTGTGCCTTCTAAAAAGTTCAGCACCATCACGGGTATGTCTTTGAATTTCTCACAAGCACGACGCGTAGTTTCCATGTCCTTGCCTTTAAGGGCTGGATTTTTAGCGATTTGCTCACGTGTGTGGCGCTTCATAAACGG
>CAXIBK010000198.1:0-3139 GCA_964022225.1 uncultured Paraperlucidibaca sp. | reverse complement strand
GGCTTATTACGTGATGCCCTGTCGCGGATGGATCTACTCACTCGTGATGAGTTCGATGTACAACAAACCTTGCTCGCACGCACGCGTAGCAAAGTAGACGCGCTCGAAGCTCAGCTGCGTGAGCTCGAAGCACAACTCACCAGCCTCGAAAAGAAATAAGTACTTCGCCCTAGCGCTGAAGCCCAGGCTGAGCCATACCTATAGACATCAGGTATGGAGAGCCGCCGTGGCCTTAGCCAGTGTCGACAGTCGTGCCAGCGTTGGCCTGCAATCGCCAGCGGTACGCATTGAAGTGCATTTATCAGCAGGGTTACCGGGCTTGGCGATGGTCGGCCTGCCAGAAACTGGGGTGCGCGAAAGCAAAGATCGCGTGCGCTCAGCGATCATCAATAGCGGCTTCACCTTTCCGCAACAGCGCATCACCATCAACTTAGCGCCCGCTGAGTTGCCGAAAGAAGGCGCGCGCTTTGATTTGGCTATCGCGCTGGGAATTTTGGCCGCTAGCCAGCAATTACCTGAATCGGCGCTGAATCAGCTCTGCTGCATTGGCGAGTTAAGCCTGTCTGGTGATCTGCGTGCGGTGCGCGGCATTTTATCCGATAGCGTGGCAGCATCCCATGCGGGCCAGCGTTTATTAGTGCCGCAAGCAAATGCCTTGGAAGCTAGATTAGTCACCGATGCGCGCGTGCTCTCGGCGGCCACATTGGGCTCAGTAGTTGCGTATTTGCGCGGTCAACAAGACGCTATTGAACATGAGCCTCAGCAGGCGGCAGTCTCGCATGAAGCCGTATTTCGTCATGACCTAAGCCAAGTAAAAGGCCAGTTTGGTGCTCGCCGAGCGCTGGAAATAGCCGCTGCTGGTGGTCATTCATTACTACTTTGTGGACCACCGGGCTCGGGTAAAACGTTGCTCGCGAGCTGCATGCCGAGCATCTTGCCGGCGCTGAGTTGTGAGCGACAGCTAGAGGTTACGGCGCTGCATTCGCTAATAAACTATCCGCGTGAGCTTTCTAGCCAGCCGCCTTTTCGGGCGCCGCACCACAGCGCAACTCGACCAGCATTAATTGGCGGCGGCCCCGGCATTCCCCGCCCAGGCGAAATTTCATTGGCGCATGCCGGTGTCTTATTTCTCGATGAGCTGCCTGAGTTCGATCGCCACGTGCTCGAGTCATTGCGCGAGCCGCTAGAGTCTGGCGAGGTATGGATCGCTCGAGCCAAACACCAGCTTTGTTATCCCGCTCAGTTTCAACTAATCGCCGCGATGAACCCCTGCCCTTGCGGCCATAAAGGCGCTAAGCCGGACACGTGCCGTTGCACACCAGAGCAAACAGCGCGCTATGCTGGACGCATTTCTGGACCATTATTAGATCGGCTGGATTTGTCTGTTCGTGTCGATGCGGTGCCGCTAGCACTACTACAGGCCGATGGCGCGCCAAATGAGTGCAGCGCGGTGGTGCGCAAGCGTGTGTTGGCAGCTAGAGAACGACAAGCGGCGCGTCAAGCGGAGGTGTTAAATGCGAACTTGCCGGCAGCGGGCCTGCAAGCGCATTTAGACCCAGAGGCGAGCGCATTTTTGCAAAGCGTTGGCGAGCGCATGGCGCTGTCGGCGCGAGCCTATCATCGCGTATTGCGCGTGGCGCGAACGATTGCCGATTTAGGGGCAGCCGATGTGGTGACTGCGGCGATGGTTGCCGAAGCGCTGACCTATCGTCAGCGCCCGACCTAGACCCATTTCAATGCCAGCGAAAAAACTCAGTCTCATCGGCCAAATAGCTACGAGACAGCACCATTTTATGAATCTCACTAGCGCCATCGACCAAACGCGCTTGGCGAGCGTAGCGATATACCCATTCCACCAACGTATCTTTCGAGTAGCCCTGTGCGCCCAAGAGCTGAATGGCGGTATCGGCGGCCTTGTGCAAGGTGTCGGCCACATGCACTTTTGCCATCGACACCTCTTTGCGTGCAAAGTCGTCTTGATCCAGCATCCAAGCGGCATTCATCGTGAGCAACCGACCGATATGAATGTCCATGGCTGCAGCGCCGAGCATCCATTGCACGCCCTCATGCTCGGCCAAGGTAATGCCGAAGCTTTGGCGCTGGCGGATATATGCGCCGGCTATCTCTAAGCAGCGTTTGCTCAACCCGAGCCAGCGCATGCAATGCGTCAAGCGCGCTGGCCCTAAACGTATTTGCGTGACTTTGAGGCCATCGCCCACTTCCAATAAGCGCTGCTCGTCGGGGATCATCAGGCCATCAAACACCAGCTCACAATGGCCGCCGTGTTCCTCGGGGCCCATGATGGCAATGCGCCGCTCTATGCGCCAACCTGGCGAGTCGGCATCGAATAAAAACGCGGTCAGGCCTTTGCGCTCATCATCGCTGGTGCGAGCAATCAAAATGAAGGTCTGCGCACCCTCCGCACCGGTGATAAACCATTTACGGCCCGTAATTCGCCACTGATCGCCTACTTTCTCAGCTTTGGTATACGTTAATGACGGGTCAGAGCCGCAGCCTTTCGGCTCAGTCATGGCGAAAGCCGAGCGCACTTTGCCATCGATAATGGGCTGCAACCAACGCTGCTTTAGCGCCTCGGTTTTCAGCACTTTATTTAGCACCTGCATATTGCCATCATCGGGCGGGGCGCAGTTAAACACCACCGGCCCAAAGGGTGAACGCGCTGCCTCTTCGTAAATAGCCGCCATGCCCACATGATTTAAGCCACGGCCACCGCGCGACATGGGCATTTGAAATGCCCACAAACCAGCGGCCTTGGCTTTAACGCGTAAGCCTGCCAGCACAGTCTCATCGATGTTTTCATGGGCATCCATAAAGCCTTTTTGCGACTCCAACGGCAGCAACTCTTTGCTAACAAAATCAGCTACCTGCTGGCGCAACGCCTCGACTTCGGGGCTCAGCGTAAAGTCCATTAAAACGTACCTATATAAAAGTCGCGCTGAATATTTGCCACTTGTGATGGGTCATTGGCGTAGCCATCGAACTCAGTAACACCGATATGGCGCAGCGCAGTTTCATCGAGCCAACAAACGTCATTGGCGAAGCGCTCGCGCTCAGTCAACAGAGCATAAGCCGCATCGGCCATAATGGCGGGCTTGCGAGCAACGGCAAGCCCTGCATC
>CAXIBK010000197.1:0-3188 GCA_964022225.1 uncultured Paraperlucidibaca sp. | reverse complement strand
CGATTTGTCGCTGAAAGAAGACCCAATTTATCGCGAAATCACCCAGCGCTTCCACAAAGACCCGAAAGCCTTCGAGCTCGCCTTTGCTAAGGCATGGTTTAAGCTGACGCATCGCGATATGGGTCCGCAAGCACGTTACATCGTGAGCAGCGACGCGCCCAAAGGCACGCTGCTGTGGCAAGACCCGCTACCGAAAGCCGATTACAAAGTCATTAACGCTGCCGATGTAAACGCATTGAAAGCGAAGATTTTGGATGCCGGCGTGTCGGGTCCTGCTCTCGTGCGCACCGCATGGGCATCGGCAGCGAGCTATCGCGGCACGGATATGCGTGGCGGCGCCAATGGTGCGCGCATCGCACTAGCGCCTGCGAAAGACTGGGCAGCGAATAATCCCGCTGAATTAAACGATGTACTTGCCAAGCTCACCAAAGTGCAAGAACGCTTTAATAAGTCGCTCACGGGCGGTAAAAAAGTATCTTTGGCCGATGTCATCGTACTCGGCGGTAACGCCGCCATTGAGCAGGCAGCCAAAAAAGCTGGCTTCACCGTGAACGTGCCATTTACCCCCGGTCGCGTGGATGCCACCCAAGCACAGACCGATGTTGAGGCCTACGCGGTGCTTGAACCGAAAGCCGACGGCTTCCGTAACTACTACAGCGCTGAGAGCTTCTATAAGCCCACCGACGCGCTGGTCGATCGCGCTAACCTGCTCACCCTCACCGTGCCTGAAATGACGGTATTGATCGGCGGTCTGCGCGCACTCGACGCCAACGTAGGCGGTGCTCGTGAAGGCGTTCTCACCAGTCGTCCTGGCACCCTGAGCAATGACTTCTTCGTCAACCTGCTCGATATGTCGACGAAATGGACACCGTCAGAGAAGTCTGAGGGTCTCTATGAGGGACGTGACCGCGCCACCGGCAAATACAAATGGTCGGCAACACCCGTGGACTTAGCCTTTGGTTCCAGCTCTGAACTACGCGCTGTGTCTGAGGTCTATGCCAGCAACGATGGCCAAGGCAAGTTCGTTCAAGACTTTGTTAAGGCCTGGAATAAAGTGATGAACTTGGACCGTTTTGATTTGAAAAAATAAGTGAGTAAACCGACCATACTTTAATCGGATGGTCGGTTTTTCCCCTGCGATGTTTAATTTTAGCCCGCCAATAGCGGGCTTTTTTATGCGAAGTAATTCAGCGCAAACAAAAACGCCCCAGCATAAGCTGAGGCGTTTTCATGTCATATGGCGCAGCGGACGGGACTCGAACCCGCGACCCCCGGCGTGACAGGCCGGTATTCTAACCAACTGAACTACCGCTGCGCGTTGGTTACACTGTGCGATTGGTGGGTGTTGACGGGATCGAACCGCCGACCCGCTCCTTGTAAGGGAGCTGCTCTCCCAGCTGAGCTAAACACCCGCTGCACATCGTGTGGGCCGCATTATAGGGATAATCCTAGCCCTGTCAAAAGGAAAATGCGCCTTAAGCACTTGATTGGCCGTTTTCTGAACATGCCAAGCCTTTTGCTGCCTCCACAGCCGCATTTAGCGTTGAAAACAACTCGCCAATCGAATCACCCGCGCGATTACTGATTTGATAGCCCTGTACCTGCAAAGCAAAAGTAGTGCGATCGAGCTCGCCAACCTCCAGCACGCTCCAGCCAGTATCTTCTACCGGATACACATTACCTATCATCAGGCTGTCTCGCTGATGTAGACCGGCGTGCCGACTGGTGTGCGCTCAAACAGCGCCATCATGTCTGCATTACGCAGGCGAATGCAGCCATGCGAACGTGGCTCGCCCATGGGCTCGGAGTCTGGGGTGCCATGGAAATAGATATAACGGCGCTGGCTGTCAACATTACCGCCGCGATTAAACCCAAGCTCATTGCCGCAAAGCCAAAGAATGCGGCTTAGGATCCAATCACGATTGGGATACTGAGCATGTAGCGCTGGCGTCCAAATCTCGCCTGTGTAGCGGCGGCCACGGAGCACTGCGCCCTGCGGTAGGCCATCACCAATACGCGCACGGACACGATGCCAGCCGCGCGGCGTGCATTCACTGCCGCTGAGCTCGCCGGCGCCATTGCTGGCCGTAGAGATGTCGTAATGTGCTTGAACTTGGTCGCCACAGAGTTGCCAAAGCTGCTGAGTGGCAATGCCCACTAGCAGCCAATCGCCTGCGGGTGTAGGCGCGGGCATAGATAGCGGCTTAGTGCAGCGTGGTGTGTTCGTCATCGCCGCCATCAGGATTGGCCATTTGATGGCTAGCAAGCTGTACGCCGGCGCCAATCATGGCGCGGGCAATATCTTGCGCTCGGTCGCCAAGCAATAGGCGTGCCTCGCTGGAGAACTTCACGCTCACCAAGGGCTCCGATTTGGCGCCATCGCCGCTGCGGCGCAATTGCATCTCGCCGTCTTCATTTTCCGATAATTCTAAGTAAGCAAATTCGCTCATATTGCCCTCAACACACCGCCACAAGTGGTTTTCACGGCGGCTTAATATATTAAAACTCGACCAATTCCGCGCGGAAAAAACGAATCATATTGGTCAGTTCACGATGGATTTCTTGTAGGCCTTCAAGGTCACTAGCAGATAGCGGTTGATCTTCCTCGGTCATCACCAATGGAATGGCAATGCGTGCCGGTGATTCGTCATCGAATTGCATTTCTGGCAGCTCGACGGGCTCGTAGCAGGCTGCACTTAAGGCGCTTAACCGGCTCACCCAGCTTGACGAGTCTTCGCTCAAGCCAAGAATGATCTCGGCCTCAGGCGAACTTGCACCGCGAGCCGCCATAGCATCTCGCAATGCTTGAGCCGAGTGAGCTGCGGGCTGCACTTTGTAAAATTTCGACAGCTCTTGAAATAGTGCCGCTAAACCCGTGTGCAAATGCCAAATTGCTGCTTCTCGCGCACTTAGTGCACGCGACTCACTATCGAAAGCATCACTGTCGGCTAAAGCTTCGGCCAGAATATCTAGCTGCAAACGCGCAAAATAGAGCTTTTGGTTGGTACGAGAAGGGTAAGGATTGCGGTGTTTGCTCATGATTTTTTCACTACCGCCTTTTTAGCCGATGCTTTCTTAACAGCAGCCTTCTTGGCCGCTGCCTTTTTAGTAGCGACGGCTTTCGGCTCTGTCTTTTTAGGCTCAGTCACTTGCCAAGCACCATCAACAAAGAATGCCTGCCAACCCGT
>CAXIBK010000196.1:0-3224 GCA_964022225.1 uncultured Paraperlucidibaca sp. | reverse complement strand
TGAAAGGGCCGGTGTGGAAACGCATGGTGCGCGCACAATTGGGCTTGTCGAGCCCTGTGCCCTACACCTTGGTGGATATGGCCAATGATGTGTTAGGCCTGCTCGATTTCATGCAAATTCGCCGCGCACATATTGTTGGCGCCTCCATGGGCGGCATGATCGCGCAGATTTTTGCGGCGAAATATCCTGACCGTGTGCGCTCGGTGGGGATCATTTTCTCCAGCACCAACCAAGCGTTATTGCCGCCACCCAAACCATCTGCGCTAAAGCTGCTCACCAGCGGGCCGGGCAAGGGCGCAACGCCTGAGCAATACATTGCGCATTCGGCAAAATTTATGCGCGCGATTCATAGCCCCAACTATTCGTTTAGCGATGCTGAGCTGCTGGAGATGGCGCGAGCGTCGCACGCGCGCAGCTTCTATCCGGCTGGTGTATTGCGCCAATACAACGCCATCTTGGGCACGGGTAGCTTGCGGCCCTATGCCAAACGCATCACCAAGCCCACCGTGGTTATTCACGGCGACGCTGATCCGCTGGTGCGCCCAGCCTGCGGTCGTGCCGTGGCGCGAGCCATTCCGCGCTCGCAATGGCTGTTGGTGAAAGGCATGGGCCACGATTTGCCGCCCGGCGTATGGCCAGTCATCACACAGGCGCTAATCACGAATATGATGCGCAGCTAGGCAATCTCTTTGCAAAGACTCCAAGGATGGACCGCTCTCATTGCACTACGTCAACTGAGTGGCGGTAGCGTGCCCAACGCAGCTGTCCAGTGGACTAATAACCCCACGACCACCTTGGTTCAGCACATGCGTATAGATCATGGTGGTGGATACATCGGTGTGGCCCAGCAGCTCCTGTACCGTGCGAATATCGTAGCCACCCATGAGCAGATGAGTCGCAAAACTGTGCCGTAAGGTGTGCGTGGTCGCTGGCTTCACAATACCGGCTGCCTGCACCGCACGCTTGATCGCGCGTTGCACGGCCTGCTCAAAGAGGTGATGCCGCCTGCGAATGCCGCTCACTGGATCTGTCGACAGATGATCTGCTGGAAAGCACCAAAACCATGTCCAGCTGGTCGGTGCGCTAGGATATTTTCGCGCGAGTGCCTCAGGCATGGAAACGCCCGGTTCGTTATTGAGCCGATCTAGATCATGAAAGCGGCGAGCGCTACTGATATGAGCTTGTAAGTCGGGGGCCAAGCTGGCCGGCAACATGGTCACGCGGTCCTTGCCGCCTTTGCCCGCACGAATGGTAATTTCGCGCTGATGAAAATCAATATCTTTGATGCGCAGCTGACAGCACTCCATGAGGCGCATGCCAGTGCCATAGATTAAGCGTGCCATAAGGCCCGTAACTCCATGCATGTGTGTCAGTAAGGCACTCACTTCTTGATGCGATAGCACAACAGGTCGTCGTACACGCGGTTTAGCGCGGGTGATCTTGTCTAGCCAAGGTAGCGTTAAACCCAGCACTTCCTTGTAGAGAAATAGCAGTGCGGCAAGCGCCTGATTTTGTGTCGAGGCCGACACTTCGCGATCTGTCGCTAGCCAAGATAAGAATGCTTCAACTTCGGCGGCGGCCATGTCGCTCGGATGTCGCTTCTGATGAAAGAGGATGTAGCGCTTGATCCAGTGCGTGTACGCCTGCTCAGTACGCCGACTCAAATGCTTGGCGCGCACGCGGCGGCGCACTTGCTCTAGCAATGATGGCGAGGCAGGGATGCGGTCTTTTTCTTGGGCTGCTGATGACATGACTTTCCGCTTCCTTGTGGAATCATGTAGTTAAAGCTAGTCACGGTTTCTTAGTTTCGCCAGTCAATTTTGTTATGCAGCGAGATTGTCGCCTACAAAATGGCATGGCATGCTTTCGACACAGGATGTGCGGTATTTGATGGCAAGGAGTGCTGTGTTTAAGTTTCCAAAGCTTTGATGTCTTTGAACTTTCCCCACGCTACCCCGTCTTATGCAGCAGATCGAAATTATTACGCCGCAACCTTGCGGTATAAACTAAGTTAGTGTGCAGAATCGAGACTGAAGAAATGCATAAAAATGATAACCACAAATATGGCGAGCGTAATTTTTATGAAATTACGAGAAAATAGGTGGTTTTTGGCTGCATTCTTTTTGCCTCAGCGGGCTTTTGGGGCTTTATGACAGTAGCATTGCTGCGATCTGTGACAGATATTTCGGAAAATATAGCAATCTGTATTGCACTGCTTATTGGTCTGATTTTTGCTGTTTGGTATGGGCCAAGGCTCATGGCTGTGCTTCGCAGGAGCGGAAGTGCACTCTAACTTTTCCATTGAGCAGACATGCCTTATTGGCTTAAGGCATGCTGCTCATGTTATGCGTTAGGCTCTCAATCGCATGAACAAGATTTCTCTCACAGTCCCATACATATTTATTCTTCTAGCGGGATCTTCCTACGCGGAAGTAAGTTCTCTTTGTGGCAAAGAAGAGAACGCCGTCTGGTCCTGCCAGACAGGCAAGAAGATTTACTCTCTTTGCGCATCAATGCCCGTCACTGAAACAACGGGGTATGTGCAGTATCGAGCAGGAACCAAGGATAAAATCACATTTAATTTTCCGGCTACTCATCAGCATCCAAAAGGAAATTTTGAGTACGGGCTTCTCCCGCAAGGCGCATTCCTTACCTTCAATAATGGTGGCTATGAATACCGAATTAACGAGCCGCTAATTGGTCAGCCAATCATAATTGTTTCAGGTAAGGACAATACTATTTTGCAGTGCAATGACTCAACACAGTCTTTAACCAATAACGCAACGATAGATCTTTTTAGATCTGCTGGGGTTTTTCAGTGAATGTCCATCAAGAGCCTAACAAGGCGCTCAAGTCGACAGCCTTCACCGGCGCTGCTTCGCATTATCGCGCCGGTTGCGGTTCCCTACGCAGCTTTGCTGCTCCGGCTGCCGCTTAGCTTGGCGTTAGGCAATAAAAAACATGATGCCGTGCAAGTACCAAACTATTTCAGGCGAAAGCGCGACGATAGATCTCGATTCAGTCTTTGACATCGTTTCCGGGTATAGCCAACGGCGGCTAGGCTGGTCTGCTCTCATAGTCTATGAGCCGCTTTCTAACGTCTTCGTGGAGCTGTGTTCAGAGCCGCAAGATTATCGCGGGAACTCTGCTACCGAAGAGCAAGAAGTGGATGAAGCATACATTCAGACCGTATATGGGCTGACCGCCACACAGTTATCAAGCAT
>CAXIBK010000195.1:0-3225 GCA_964022225.1 uncultured Paraperlucidibaca sp. | reverse complement strand
CGTTATGGGATTGGACTCTAAAGCGGCGCGCTACTCAAATACGGGGGGACGTCGCATGGGCACCAGTACTTGAGCCAGGAGCTACGGCAATTGAGGCACAGTGGCGCGCTGAGCTGACTAAATTAAAGAACCCTCCAGAAGTGGATTACCTGCGCGATCCAGAAGACTATATGCGAGTTCGTAGCTATCTAATTAATGACCCACGCTGGAAAACTACGATGCCTGGATCTTCATGTGCCAATGCACGATAAAGGGTACTAAGGTAATAACTAATTAACCCTCAAGCTCAGCAATTAATGGAGATCGCAGAAATGAGTGTATCTATACAAATGCTTGGGCCGGTCATAGCGTTAGTCGCATGGACGTTGCTCATGTGGATATGGATGTAAGCAACCAGAATACCCGCGATGGATGCCGCCAATATGAAACCAGACTCTACTGCTCCACGAGGTGAGCAAATGGCTTTATTACCAGCAAACGTGCGCTGGAAAGCAGATAACTACAACCACCTGATGGAACAGCCAACGATTTTTTATGCTATCTCGTTAACTCTCGCACTGCTACCAGTTGATACTCAACTGTGTGCTGGCATCGCATGGTCATACGTTGCACTACGAGTAATACACAGTCTAATACAGGCCCTAGTTAACAAAATTGAAGTTAGATTTCTTCTTTTTATACTCTCAAATATCCCATTTTTCGCACTTACTTATTTGGCTGCTGCAGCATTCCTAGCAAGTCGCTAATTACTTGGAAGGTACATATATCTTTCAAGCTAGAAGTTAACTTATCAGTACCCTTTAAGACACTGGTGCAGTCCGGACGGGTCATGTCTAGTGCCGGAGGCGATCACACCCTGCATATCGACGTCACTGGCCTAGAATCCAGCCGTCACTATTGGTATCGCTTTCGTAGCCCGGATGGCGTATCACCGATAGGACACACGAAAACGGCACCTGCGTTAGATTCATCACCATTCGCGCTACGATTTGGCATGGTTACTTGCGCGGAATATGAATTTGGCTTTTTTGGGGCGTATCGGTGCGCTGCTGATAAAGGCCTGAGCTTGCTTTTTGGCATCAGCGCTAGAGCTCGACAGTATTTTGGACAACTCCGTCAGTGGCGGTTTGCCAGAGCGTTCGCTAGCACTTAAGCCCTGCTTCTTTTCAAGCGAATCTTGGGGAGGATCAAAGCGCTTATCGTCAAAAAGGTGCTCACCCGTCGAGGAGCCTTCCTGGGAGCTGTCCATAGGCAAACTTGATCGCTCTAGAATTCTCGCCAGAGACTTTTCATCAAGTGAGCTGGAGCTAATCTCTCCGCGCATATACTCAATAGCAAATGCTGGAAGCTTGACCAACATAAAGCCTCAGGCCAAGCCTGAACCAAAAAGTGCTCTTTGATTGAGTCGACCGAATGACTGAGTTAACTTTCTCAAACTAATTAACGCGTCACGAAGGGAAAACTTTGACATGGTCAGCAGTTCGAGTCTGCTAGTGCCTACCAAATACCGAAACCCGCTAAGCCTTGCGCCTAGCGGGTTTTTTATTGCCCAGTTTTGCCCCTAGCCTTAGCTGTGCGCGAGCCGAACTACTCTGCCGCCGCGACAACGCCCGCCAGCAACTCCTTTACCGCAACACCGTCATCTATCAATCGCTCCATATCAAGCGACAACTCTTCGGCAATCACGCGCTTACTGAGCATGAACTCTTGTGGCCTATTCACGCAGTCGGCGGCAATAAGCTTGCCCGCTTGGAAGTAAAACGCGGCAAAGCTACGACCAGTCTCTTTTTCGCCGCGAATAACTAGCTGATCGTAGCCTTGACTAAGACCGGCAATTTGCAGCTTGAGATCATATTGATCGGACCAAAACCACGGCAGGCTTTTGTATTCCTTACTTAGTCCACACATTGATGCGGCGGCGGCCTTACCTTGCTCTCCGGCATTAGGCACAGACTCTAGGCGGATGCGACGCTGATAGATTTTGTTGAAGTGGTTGGTGCAGTCGCCAGCAGCAACTATCGATGGATCATTGGTGCGGCAAAATTCGTCGACAATAATGCCGTTTTCCACGGCAATGCCAGCCGCTTCTGCCAGCTCAACATTGGGCATGACGCCAACGCCAACCACCACGATATCGGCAGGGAAAATTGCGCCGTTGCCGCACAGCACACCTTCCACTCGGCCATCGCCAAGCAAGCTCGTAACCGACACATCGGTATGAATTTGTACGCCTTCTTCGCCGTGCACGCGGGCGTAAAATGCCGACAACTCAGGCGCGGTGACGCGCTGCAAAATGCGCTCAGCCATCTCTAGAACAACCACCTGCAGGCCTTGTTTACGCAGCGATGCCGCGGTCTCTAAACCAATATAGCCACCGCCAATAATCACAGCAGTTTTAGCTTGAGCAAGCTCAGCTTGAATGCCCTCGACATCGGCAATATTGCGTAGGTAATGCACACCTTTGAGCTCACTACCGGGCAGCTCAACACGTCTCACGCGAGCGCCCATGCACAGAGCCAACTTGTCATAGGCCAACTCTGCGCCATCACTCAGCGTGATGGCTTGGCGCTGCCTATCGATCGCAGTTACACGGCCTTGGCGAAACTGAATGTCATTTTTTTCATAAAAAGCTGAAGGGCGAATCGCCAACTCGGCAGTGGTTTTATCGCCTGCCAAAAACGTCTTCGACAGCGGCGGCCGATGATAGGGAAGATGCGGTTCCTCCCCTATCACCACGATATCGCCATCCCAGCCCTCTTGGCGCAGGCTAGTGACTACTTGCGCGCCAGCGTGACTGGCACCAATAACAAGGGCTATTTTTTTCATGATGGCCTGCTTTATTTCTTTGCAGTCAACGTGACCATCATTTTCGAATAGCCTCGGACAAAGTTTGATTGCACACGCTCGGGTTCAGATAGCATTTTGATATCGTCGAAGCGTGCCAACAATTCTTCCCAAAGGATGCGAATCTGCATTTCAGCCAAACGGTTGCCCATGCAGCGATGTATCCCAAAACCAAATGACAGATGACTACGTGCATTTTTTCTATCGATGATGAAGTCATCTGGGCGCTCGATCATGCGCTCATCGCGGTTGCCAGAGGCATACCACATGAGGACTTTATCGCCCTTCTTGATTAGCTGACCATTCAGCAAAACATCCTGTGTCGCGACGCGGCGCATATAAGCCAGCGGGGTTTGCCAGCGAATAATTTCCGAAACCATA
>CAXIBK010000194.1:0-3251 GCA_964022225.1 uncultured Paraperlucidibaca sp. | reverse complement strand
GACACTGGTTTTAGTGCTAAGTAGCATCGTTATCGTCTCCATCAGCGAGCGAAGTCACGCTACACTCTAGCGCAAATAGTGTAGCGGAGGCGGGGATGTCAGGAGCAATGATTGAGGCCATTAGTTGGTTGTCGGTAGCGGCCACCATGGCGATTTTGGCGCTGTATGAATTTCGCTTCGCTATTCGAGCTCGCCGGCCAACTGAGCGCGTGGCCCGGCAGGCGCACGAGACATTACGCGAAGAATGGTTTGCTTCGATTAGCACCACACCGGGCACGGAAGTGCTGGCGGTGCAAACCCTGCGCAATTCATTGATGTCGGCTAGTGTTACCGCTTCAACGGCAGTGCTTGGTTTGATGGGTGCGGTGACGTTGTCAGCTCCGCTATTGCGTGAGAGTTTTATGCTTGGTGGCATGCCCATGTTCACGCCGCGTTTGGCGCTGGAGTTGGTACTTTTGGTATTGCTGCTGTCTTCGCTAATTTCATCGGCCATGGCGGTGCGTTATTACACCCATGCTGGCTTTATTGGCGCGATGCCTGTTGGTTCAGAGGCGCGCCAGCGCTGGACGGCAACTGGCGGTTTGTATGTGCGGCGAGCGGGCGTACTTTATGGCCGTGGCCTGCGCAATTTGATTTTGTTATCGCCCGTGCTTACCGGCATTGTGTATCCGATTGCTGGGGCAGTAGCGGCGATTTTAGTGGTGCGTGGTTTGCAGCGTTTTGATCGCTTGAGTAAGCAAACGCGCAGTGTGCATCATCCAGAAAACTAAACGAGGTGAGGAGCGAGTCGGTTAAAAATCGCTCCTCACACTAGCGTTAGCGAGCGGCTGCAACCACGCCGTCGAGCACACGATAAACATCGGCTTCGACCATATAGCGCGGCACACTATACATGCCATGAGCTTCGGTCAGCGCATCATGGGCAATGCGCTCGTAGTCGCTACGTTTGACCAAGTCACCTTGGTTTTTCAGAGGCAGTCGCGCTAGCAGCTCATGAACCTTGGCGATTAAAGCATTAGCGGCCACGCTGTCACTTTGCTGCGCGCTGGCAAAGCCTAAGTCGCGTGCTAATAAAGCGTACTTTTTCAGGCAGTTAGGTTTATTAAATGTCAGCACATGTGGCAGCACCATGGCATTGGCGCGGCCATGTGGCACGCCATAGTTGGCTCCGAGTTGATGCGCAATTGCGTGAACATAGCCCACTGCCGTGATGTTTAAGCAGATACCGGCATAGTGCGATGCCAAGGCCATGGCTTCACGCGCTGCGAGGTTTTTGGGCTCATTGCAGGCGATTTCTAAGTGCTTAAAGATCATGCGAACGGCAGTGCTGTTGTAGCTGTCGGTTTCGGCGTTGGAGAAGCCGCTGACCCAGCCCTCCAGTGCGTGTGTGAGCGCATCGATGCCAGTTTCTGCAGTAACCGAAGCAGGCATGCCTTGTGTGATGAGTGGGTCTAGCGCGGCGGCTTTCGGCACCATGGCTGGATCAACTAGCAGCGATTTGATGTGCGTGGTGCTATCAGAAATAACCGCAGCAACACTAGCCTCTGAGCCAGTACCTGAAGTCGACGTCACTACAAAGAATGGTAGAGATGGCTTGCGGCCTTTCAGCACGCCTATTAGCTGTTGCGGGGTTTTGCCTGTGGAGGCGGCAAGCGCAATAACCTTGCCGGCATCGATGGCCGAGCCGCCGCCAACAACCAAAATAGCATCTGCGCGTGCGGCTTTGCATGCTGCTAAGCCGGCTTCGACGACTTCAAATGTGGGATCTGGTCGTACGCCAGTAAATAGCGTTGTTGCCACGCCATGACTTTTTAGCTCGGCAATCAATGGATCGACAGTGCCTAGTTTGGCCAAAACATCATCGGTAATCACTAAAACGCGAGTAAGGCCTTGATCGGCCATGCTGCGACACAGGCGCTGTGCTGAGCCTTCACCAAGCATGACCAATGGCCTTGGCATGGATAGGACTTTGATGATTGCCCAGAGGGCGCTGAGTTTTGGTAGTGATTTCAGGCGATTGGTAGTAGCGGACATGGCGCAGCGGATCCCTTAGTAGGTTGACTAGGGGGTCACGCTACAATGCTCATGTGCTTTCGGCAAGCAAAAATTGTCAGACAATACGGTTAAATGCTTTTATGCCGAACTTTAACTCGGCATAAAAACGTTAAGTCAGTGCAGCTTTATCTCAGGTCGTGACTTGCTGCTGAGGATGTCTTTGCAAAATAAGACAGCGGTTTTAAAGAAGCCGTGTATGGCGACTTGGTGCAGGCGATACAGCGAAATATACATAATTCGCGCTAGCTTACCCTGCACAGCAATCGAACCCATGAGCACACCAACAGCGCTGCTATTGAGCGACACCAATGAACCTTTATCTTGAAAGCTGAAGTCTGCTACTGGCTTGCCAGCAATATGACGAGGCAGGGCTTTGAGCAGATAATTTGCCTGCTGATGTGCAGTCTGCGCGCGGGGAGGCACGGGGCGGCTACTGCCAGGCAGGGTGCAGGAGCCGCAATCGCCCATCGCAAAGATGTGCGGATCACGTGTGGTTTGCAGCGTTGGTTGCGTGATTAATTGGTTGATGTGGTTGGTTTCAAGGCCGCTTAAGTCTTTCATGAAGTCCGGTGCTTTGATGCCTGCCGACCACACCTTAAGTGAGGCGGGTACAAACAGTCCGCTGCTTGCTTGCAGACCATCTTGGCTGATTTGCGTGATTTTTTGGCGAGTAAAGACTTTGATGCCTAAGCTTTCTAGCTTTTGTCGAGCAGCTGTCGATGTGCTTTCTGGCAGGATGGGCAAAATGCGGTCGGCGGCTTCGATCAAACTGATATTGACGTGGCTAGGCGAGATGCCATCGAGGCCATATTCGGCAAATTGATGCGCGGCATGATGCAGCTCGGCGGCAAGTTCCACGCCGGTGGCTCCAGCGCCAACAATGGCAATGTTGAGCTCGGGCGGATTGTCATGGCGATCGGTGTAGGCATGAGCGCGCAGATACATATTCAAAAATTCGGATTGAAAACGGTCGGCCTGAGCGCGTGAGTCTAGGAATATGCAATGCTCGCGCGCGCCCTCGGTGCCAAAATCATTTGATGTGGAGCCAAGCGCCATCACGAGCCAGTCGTATTGCAGATGACGTGCGCTGGCGAAGGGTTTGCCATGGTTGTCGCAAAGTGGCGCTAAAGTGATTGTTTTCTCATCACGATCGACGCCTTCAAAGCGCCCCAATTGAAACTCGAAGTGGTTTTGCG
>CAXIBK010000193.1:0-3314 GCA_964022225.1 uncultured Paraperlucidibaca sp. | reverse complement strand
ATTCTCCAAGTCAGCGGGTCGGCGCTGCGCCAGATACAGCTTTCGAGACTATTACGCATAGCGTGCCAATGTTATCGCTAGATAACGCCTTAACAGAGGATGAATGGCTGGCCTTTGATGCGCGTGCACGTGAGCGATTAGGCTGGGATTTGAGCGTTGGCTTGCCCTATGTGTGTGAACCAAAATTCGATGGCCTCGCGGTCAGCCTGTTGTATCGAGATGGCGTTTTGGTGCAAGCCGCGACTCGTGGCGATGGTCAATCCGGTGAAAACATTACCGCTAATATTCGTACCATTCGCAGTGTGCCATTGCGTTTAATACACTCAAATGATGAGCCTAGCCTGCTTGAAGTACGTGGCGAAGTATTGATGCCGCAACAAGGTTTTGAAGCGCTTAATGCCCAGCAGGCTGCACGTGGCGACAAACTTTTTGCAAACCCACGCAACGCTGCCGCTGGCGCATTGCGGCAACTCGATCCAAGCATCACCGCGCAACGTCCATTAGATTTTTACGCTTATGCTATCGCGCAAATAGAAGGCGCCGACTGGCCCAATAGTCATGGCCAGACCCTGAGTTGGTTAGCAAGCTTAGGCTTCAAGCAAAGTAATTTGGTTAAGCAGGGTCGTGGCCCGTTTTTTGTGCAGCAGGCTTGGCAAGCATTGCTCGATGCACGTGAGTCATTGCCTTTTGCCATCGATGGTATGGTGGTGAAAGTTGATGACCGTCAACTTCAACGCGACTTAGGCTATGTCGCGCGTGCCCCACGATGGGCGGTGGCTTATAAATTTCCCGCGCAAGAGGCGAGCACACTTTTGGAGGCAGTGGATTTTCAAGTTGGCCGTACCGGTGCATTAACGCCAGTAGCTCGCTTATCGCCAGTATCTGTCGGCGGCGTTATGGTAAGTAATGCCACGCTGCATAATATTGATGAAATCGAGCGCCTTGATTTGCGCATTGGTGATCGTGTGGTGATTTATCGTGCTGGCGATGTCATCCCTAAAGTCATGCGCCGACTCGATGAAAATGACGCCGAGCACGAGCAACGCCAGCGCGTGTCACTGCCGACGCAATGTCCTGTGTGCCAATCAGCGGTGGTGCGGCTTGAAGATGAAGCGGTAGCACGTTGCGGCGCTGGGCTTTTTTGCCCCGCTCAGCGCAAAGAGGCGCTAAAGCATTTTGCCTCACGCCGCGCTATGGATATCGATGGCCTTGGCGACAAATGGATTGAGTTGCTCGTTGCTCAGGAGCTGGTGCATAGCAGTGCGGACCTATACTCGCTTACGTTTGAGCAACTATTAACCCTGCCACGTATGGCAGAAAAGTCTGCAACAAATCTGCTCAATGCCATCGCAAAAAGTCGAGACACAACACTGGCGCGCTTCCTCTATGCATTGGGCATTCGTGAAGTTGGCGAGACCACGGCCGCTGCTTTGGCACGCCAATTTGGTCGCCTAGATGCCTTGCTTGCTGCCGATGAGGCTGCGCTTTTAGCCACGCCTGATGTTGGCCCTGTAGTGGCCAGTTCGATACGACAATTTCTGTCTGAACCGCACAATCAAGAGATTATTGCGCAGTTACAGGCCGCTGGCGTGAAATGGCCTGACCAAACTGCTGCGCAAGATTTACCCCAGCCTTTGGCTGGCCAAACCTGGGTGTTAACTGGCACTTTAGCAACTATTGGGCGCGATGAGGCCGGTGATCGATTGCGAGCATTAGGCGCGAAAGTCAGTGGTAGTGTCTCGAAAAAAACCCATGCTGTGGTTGCTGGCGAACGTGCCGGTAGCAAGCTTGATGCAGCTAAAGAACTTCAGATACAAATTTTAAATGAAGCAGCATTGTTGGCGCTGTTAGCTGAACATGAGCATCTGTCATGAGAGGACTAATAGTTGCCTGTATCGCCTTAATGTTAGCTGCATGTGCATCGACATCGCCGCCGAGAAATGCACTTAACGCATGTTCCGTGTTTGCCGAGAAAAAATCATGGCGCGAGCCCGCTCATGATTCGCAAACGAAGTGGGGCGTTCCTGCCTCAGTATTAATGGCAACGATTTATCACGAATCCTCCTATCGTCACGATGCCCGCCCGCCGAAGCGCTATTTATTAGGTTTTATCCCATGGGGCCGAGCCTCTTCCGCTTATGGCTATGCGCAAGCACTCGATAGCACGTGGGAAGAGTATGTGACTAGGCAAAATCGCTGGTTTGCTAGCCGCGATAACTTCTCCGATGCCATCGACTTTATTGGTTGGTATCACTACGGCACGCGTATGGAGCTGGGCATTCATGCAGGCGATATGCGTAATCTGTATTTGGCTTACCACGAAGGCCGCGCCGGTTTTGCGCGTAATAACTATCTGCGTAAACCGTGGCTAATGTCCTATGCCGATCGCGTTACAAGCACAGAGCAGAATTATCGCGCGCAGTTAGCCTCTTGCGCGGCGTGGCGTCCATAAGCGCCCACGCTGCCAATCCCGCCAAATAAACCGGTCTGGCGCTAGCTGCTTAGCTATCGATTCGGGCCAAGGCGAGGGCGTATTCGTGATTTCATTTGCAATGATTTCTGCCGCCACCCAGGCCTGCGTATAGCCTTTAGCACCGTGACCAATGCTGACATAGAGCGGTGGTAGGTCAGATGTTGCTAGTTCAGGCCGATGTTTTCGTGGTGGGTGCTCGGTTAATGCATTCAGCAGCGACGGATCATGGCGACCTGCCATTGGCGAGAAGTCAGGCGTTTGCCATCGTAGGCTAGCGCGGCCAAGCCATGTAACTTGCAGTGGCAGGCTTTCAGCTAAGGCAGGGATGTTTTTGCCCAACTCATTGGCATTAAATTGATGATCCTGGCCGCGAATATCCGTTTGTAAATCCATCGGCGAAAAAGTCGCGCCAACGCAATGATAGCCACTATCGCTAGGCGTTAAATATCCGCCATAGCAGAGCGTGGTGCGCAGTGGTATTGCCGTTGGAATTTGCGAGATTTGCCCACGCACGGGGCGCAAGGGCAGTCCATCGGTGAGCGAAATTGATGAGCCACCGGCGTAGGCTAAAACTAGTGCATCGGCAGAGAAGTAACCTTGCGTGCTGCTAATACGCCATTGCGAGTTTAGAGCTTCTGCGCCGCAAACTCGGGCATTAAACACAGCGCGAATATTTTCATGCGTCAATAGCGTTCGTAACAGCCCATCTGTGCGAATAAAACCGGCTTCTGGAAACCACAGTGCAGAGCGATTAAGTGTTACGCCGGCTTGCTCGCTGGCGGCCTTTGAATCTAAGCGCCAGACCTTTTCTTGCCACCATGGATGCGTAGCATCGATATCC
>CAXIBK010000192.1:0-3338 GCA_964022225.1 uncultured Paraperlucidibaca sp. | reverse complement strand
GACCCGCGCCATGACTCAACGGCAGTGCTGTTGCCTGAAGTACAGGCAACAGATGCGCGCTTGCTAAAAATGGCTGGTGGCGGCGGAGCGCTAGGTCGTGGCGGCATGATTACCAAGGTGCGTGCAGCTCGTTTAGCGGCACGTTCAGGTTGCGCCACGGTGATTGCCAGTGGGCGCGGCGAAAGCATCTTGCAGCGCCTCAAGCAGGGCGATGTCTTGGGCACTTTATTGCTGCCTGAGCAAGATCGCTTGGCTGCACGCAAGCAGTGGCTGGCGGGACATCTACAAGTTGCAGGGCAGGTTCAGCTCGATGCTGGAGCGGTGGCGGCGTTACGTCAGGGCCATCGCAGCTTATTACCAGTCGGCGTCAAGGTAGTGACTGGCGGTTTCCAGCGTGGTGAAGTAATTGCCTGCGTGGATGAGTCGGGCGAGCAAATCGCTCTTGGCCTAGTGAACTATTGCGCCGATGAAGCGCGTCGTATCGCTGGCCAAGCATCTGAGCGAATTGAAGCAATTTTGGGCTATGTCGATGCGCCAGAGTTAATTCATCGCGACAATATGGTGCTGATTTAAACGGTTTTGCTCCGTGTTACATGGCGACAACAAGAGTCGCAGTAAAACTTGATGCAGATCAAATAACGTATCGAACAATTACGCTCTAATGAATCCATCGAAAACAAGGTGGAGATACGATCATGTGGATGGACTTACTGGGTACTTGGAGTGGCTTTCTATCAGTTGCGGTGATTTTGATTTGCGCTATCGGCATTCCCGGCGCAGTAGCAATTGCGCTGATGCGTCAAGTGAAAGGCCAGATTGAGATTGCTCATGAGCCTGCTGTTAAGGCCAAGGTCAAGCATTCTGCATGGCATGAGCAACGTTACGCAAATTAATCGCTAATTAGCTTGAGTGGCAGTCGGCTGCCACGCGCGCTGCGAGCTGCTCGGCATGGATGATGCGAATGTTCTTGCCGCTGACCTCAATTAAACCGTCATCTGCGAGCTGAGACAGCGCGCGGCTGACGGTTTCTAGCGCTAAGCCTAAATGGTTAGCAAGATCGGCTCGACTCATCGCTAAGCGCAGTTCATTTATTGCCAAATGACGCTGCTGCTGTCGTGCCGATAAGCCTAGTAAGAAACTCACCACCCGCACTTCGGCACTGGCCTGCGCCATTAAATGCATGCGCTGATAGTCTTGGCGCAGCTCAGTACTCATGATCTGAAACAAGTGCCCCTGCAGCTCCGGTAGCCGCTGCGATAATTGACTAATACCACTTACCGGCAGTTCACATAATGTGGTTTTCTCTAGTGCCGTGGCGGTACTGGCGCAATGGCTTTGGCCCATATTGTCGAGACCGATAACTTCCCCGGGTAAATAAAATCCGGTGATTTGCTCTTCGCCTGAAGGTAGCAAAACACTGGTTTTTAGCGCGCCCGAACGCACGGCATACAGCGCAGTCATTGAATCACCTAAGCGATACACGGTTTCATTTTTGGCAAAAGCGCTGGGTTGAGCGACTAATTGGCTGATGCGATTTAATGCGAGCTCGTCGAAGCTCGGTGGAAAGCATAGTTTCTGTAGGCCGCAGTCGAGGCAGCGGGTCGCGGCTGGGCGGAAGGCTGTCATGGCCAACTCGAAGTCAGTTAATCTTGAGCGTAATCGTAGACGTAAAAAAGCCGGCGCGATAGCCGGCTTTTTTCACAGCAAAGCGAAGACTTAGGCCAGCGCTTTAACCTGTGCATTCAAGCGGCTCTTATGACGAGCAGCCTTGTTTTTGTGAATGATGCCTTTGTCGGCCATACGGTCGATGACAGGCACAGCTGCTGTGTAGGCAGCTTGTGCAACGGCTTTGTCGCCGCTAGCAATAGCATTCACAACTTTTTTAATAAATGTACGCACCATGGAGCGCAGGCTCGCATTGTGCAGACGCTGCTTGTCGTTTTGACGTGCGCGTTTTTTGGCTTGTGCAGAGTTGGCCACCAGGCGGCTCCCATAAAATTCAGTCTATTAAAGTGTTTTGAAACGATCCCACACCGCGGTGCTGAAGAGTTCCAAAATCAGGCGCGCAATGATGCCGCCGAGATCGCACGAAGTCAACCCACATTGCTAGCGAAGCAGGGCATGGCTGCGCTACTATCGCGTGCGATCTTGGAGCTCACATGTCAGCCACCCCCGTCATTCCGCCGAAAAAGCCCGCAGCTGGCGCCCCTAGCCTGTGGCGCTCAACATTTATTGTCAGTGCCATGACGCTATTGTCGCGCATCGCCGGTTTAGTTCGCGACATGGTGTTTATGAACTTATTCGGCGCTAGCCGTCTCATGGATGCCTTTTTGGTGGCGTTTAAGATTCCAAATTTCTTACGCCGCTTATTTGCCGAGGGGGCATTTTCTCAGGCGTTTGTGCCAGTGCTGACTGAAGTGCGCAGCCAGCGTGGCGACGACGCAGTGCGCGTACTCATTAATCATGTTGCAGGTTCACTAACGCTGGTAATCGGTGCAATTAGTGTGTTTGCCATTGTATTTTCACCGGCCATCATCTTTTTGTTTGCGCCGGGCTTTCGTGGCGATGAACTGAAGTTTGATCTCGCCGCCGACATGCTGCGCGTGACTTTTCCGTATTTACTGCTGATTTCGCTTACCGCTTTTGCTGGCGGCATTCTGAACACCTATGGCCGTTTTGGCGTATCGAGCTTCACGCCGGTGCTGCTCAACGTCACGATGATTGGCTGTGCGGTTTGGCTTGCGCCGTTGTTATCGACGCCGATCATGGCGCTGGCGTGGGGCGTATTAATTGCTGGCGTGGTGCAGCTCGGTTTTCAGTTTTGGCCGCTACATCGCATCAATTTGATGCCGCGGTTTAAGCCCAACTTTAAAGACCCTGAAGTTAAACGCATTCTCACGCTGATGGTGCCGGCTATGTTTGGCGTCTCGGTCAGTCAAATCAACTTATTGCTCGATACCGTGCTGGCCTCATTTTTGGTCAGTGGTTCGGTGTCTTGGCTCTACACGGCTGAGCGCTTAACTGAGCTGCCTTTGGGGCTAATCGGCATTGCTGTGGCCACGGTGATCTTGCCGACGCTATCGACTAAGCATGCAGAAAAGTCCGATGTCGAATTTCGCGCCACCATCGATTGGGCCTTAAAAGTCATTGTGATGGTTGGTTTGCCGGCATCATTGGCGATGGGGTTTTTGGCTCAGCCCTTATTGGCGACCTTGTTCCATCACGGCGAGTTTGATGCCGAAGATGTGGTGAAGTCGGCAATGGCGCTGCAAGCACTGGCCGGCGGCATCTTGGCATTCATGCTGATTAAAGTGTTTGCACCGGCGTTTTATGCGCGC
>CAXIBK010000191.1:0-3356 GCA_964022225.1 uncultured Paraperlucidibaca sp. | reverse complement strand
AGCATTGTTGGAGATCGAGTAGTTCATAGTGGCAATGCCGCCTTCATACATCAGATCAACAATTAATTTCAGTTCGTGCAAGCACTCGAAATAGGCCATTTCTGGGGCATAACCGGCTTCGGTCAAGGTTTCAAAGCCCATTTTCACCAACTCTACGGCACCGCCGCAGAGCACGGCTTGCTCACCGAACAAGTCCGTTTCGGTTTCTTCGCGGAAGTTAGTTTCGATAACACCGCCTTTAGTACCGCCGTTGGCTGCCGCATACGACAGCGCTACTTGCTTAGCATTACCCGTAGCATCTTGATGCAAAGCGATGAGCGAAGGTACGCCGCCGCCTTTTAAGTACTCTGAGCGCACGGTGTGGCCAGGGCCTTTAGGAGCGACCATGATGACGTCGAGATCGGCACGTGGCACCACTTGGTTGTAATGCACGTTGAAGCCGTGGGCGAAGGCCAGCGTTGCACCTTGCTTGATGTTTGGCGCCACGTTGTTGGCATACACTTCAGGAATGTTTTCATCTGGCAGCAAAATCATCACCAGGTCAGCACCTTTAACGGCGGCGTCAACTTCAGCTACTTTGATACCAGCAGCTTCAACTTTCGACCACGATGCGCCATTTTTGCGCAGACCAACGGTGACGTTAACGCCAGAGTCGGTGAGGTTTTGCGCATGGGCGTGGCCTTGTGAACCGTAGCCGATGATGGCAACGTTCATACCGCGGATGATGGAAAGATCAGCATCTTTATCGTAATACACTTTCATAATGTCACTCTCACGTAGGTAATCGGTGGATGCACGCTATGTGCGTGGCAATCCGTGAGGCGCACCATACGACATCCTTTGTATTGCGTAAAATGATATATTTGCAATGCAATATGCCAATAAAGGAAACGCCAAAATGGATGCCCGTAGCCTGCAGCTCTTTCTAGCCCTTGCTGAAAATCTGCATTTCGGCCGCACTAGCCGCGAACAGCACATCAGTCCATCGGCGCTAAGCCGCAGCATCAAGCAACTAGAAGATAGTGTAGGCGCCCCACTCTTTCTGCGCGATAACCGCTCGGTGACACTGACGCGCGAAGGCCGGCTATTTTGCGAATATGCCGGCGACACATTGCGCGGCTGGGACAACCTTCGCCAATCCATGCGAGATGACAGCGACACTTTACGCGGGGAGCTCAGCCTGTATTGCTCGGTGACCGCTAGCTATAGTTTTCTCTATGACATCTTGAATAACTTTCGCAGCAATCATCCGCACATAGAGATCAAGCTGCACACAGGCGATGCCGCGAAAGCGGTAGAGCGTGTGCAGGAAGCCCGCGAGGACATTGCCATTGGTGCACGCCCAGACAGCCTGCCGCCGGGCGTCGTGTTTCAACCTATCGCTCGCTCCGACCTACGCTTTATTGGACCAATCAATGCATTAACTCTGAGCAATGAGCAAATTCGCCAACCAACACTGGAAAATTGGCGCGATGTACCGATGATATTGTCAGAAGAAGGCTTGGCGCGGACCCGAATCGAGCGCTGGCTTCGTCGTCATGGCATTCGGCCGAAAATATATGCTCAGGTTAGCGGCAATGAGGCCATTGTTAGCATGGTGAGCCTAGGCTTTGGCATTGGCGTGGTACCGCAAATCGTGCTCGATAACAGCCCATTGGCGAGTCGAATTCGTACCTATGATATTGAGCCGCCATTAACGCCTTATGACATTGGTTTGTTTGCCTTAGAGAAAAGACTTAAAGAGCCCTTGGTGAATGCGTTTTGGAATCGGCAAAGCACGTGAAGTAGCGCGCTTCGGAGCTTGCAATGAAAAGCAGTCGCTGCTTAATGCCTTCACATTGGCATAAAAAAGGCCCGCATTAAGCGGGCCTTTTTGTCATCACACCAAGATCAGACGCTGAGCACCTTATCGCCGCGGGCAATACCAGATACGCCGGTACGCACCACTTCAAGAATGGTAGTTTCCGACAATGCCTCGACAAAGGCATCTAGCTTCTCGCTAGGTCCAGTTAATTGAATGGTGTAGACGCTAGGCGTTACATCAACAATATGGCCACGGAAAATATCTGCCGTGCGCTTAATCTCAGCGCGCGCAGCGCCGATAGCCTTGACCTTAATCAGCATCAATTCGCGCTCAATGTGCTGACCTTCGCTAAGATCAACCACCTTAACCACTTCAATGAGCTTATTTAACTGCTTAGTTATCTGCTCGATTTTGTGCTCATCGCCAGAGGTGGTCAGCGTGATGCGTGACAACGTGGCGTCATCGGTAGGCGCAACAGTGAGCGACTCGATGTTGTAGTTACGCTGAGAAAACAGGCCAACCACACGCGACAAAGCACCCGGTTCGTTTTCTAATAAGAGAGAAATAATACGACGCATGATCACGTACGCTCCGTTTTGCTTAGCAACATGTCACGCATCGAACCCTTGGCGATTTGCATTGGGTATACGTGTTCTTTGGGGTCGACATAGATGTCCAAAAACACCAACTTGTCAGTCATCGCCATGGCTTCAGCCATTTTGCTATCGAGCTCGGCAGGGTCAGTAATTTTCATACCAACATGACCATAAGCCTCAACTAGCTTCACGAAATCTGGCAGCGAGCCCATGTATGAGCTGGAGTGACGACCTTCGTATTGCATGTCTTGCCATTGCTTAACCATGCCCAAAGACTGGTTATTGATGTTGATGATTTTTACCGGCAAGCCGTACTGCAAGCAGGTCGACAACTCTTGGATATTCATCTGAATCGAGGCTTCGCCGGTGACGCAACAGACGGTGGCATCCGGGAAGGCAAACTTTACGCCCATAGCCGCTGGCAAGCCAAAACCCATGGTGCCGAGACCACCGGAGTTGATCCATTGGCGTGGGCGATCATATTTATAATAAAGCGCGGCAAACATCTGGTGCTGACCAACATCCGAGGTGATGTACGCCTCACCATTGGTGGCTTTATACAGCGCCTCAACGACTTGTTGCGGCTTCATCTGCCCAGGCTCTGGAGCCTCGTAGCGTAGACCATGACGGGTGCGCCATTGCGCAATTTGCTCCCACCAGATGTTCAGCGCTTCAGCATCTGGCTTAGGCGCGTCGGCGGCTTTCACCAAAGCGAGCATATCGGCCAGAACCGGCTCAACCGCACCTACGATGGGAATGTCGACCATGATGGTTTTCGAAATCGCCGCTGGGTCGATATCGATATGAATGATCTTTGCGTTCGGACAGAACTTTTGCGTGTTATTGGTGACACGGTCATCGAAGCGCGCGCCAACAGCAAGAATCAAATCGCTGTGGTGCATGGACATATTGGCTTCATACGTGCCGTGCATGCCCAACATGCCGATAAACTGTGG
>CAXIBK010000190.1:0-3424 GCA_964022225.1 uncultured Paraperlucidibaca sp. | reverse complement strand
TCACGGCCATGCTGTTAAACGTCGGCAGCGGCACATCGTTAAGGCCTTCAAAACTACGGCCCTGCAATAGCTCGGTGAGACTGCGTTCAAGCGCCACTTCAAAACTGGGATGAGCGCCGAAAGAAGCGAAAACACCGCCCGTTCTGGGGTTCATCAGCGTCACGCACATCACTGGAAATTCACCGCCAAGCGACGCATCTTTCACCAAAACAGGGAAGCCCTGCGCCTCAAGTGCATCGATGCCTTGGAGAATATTGGGGTACTTTTCCAGCACTTGCCGTGGCACATCGGGCAGCGTGATTTCGCTTTCGATAATCTCTTTTTTAACCGCACGTTCGAAGATTTCCGATAAGCATTGCACCTGCGCTTCATGCAGAGTGTTACCCGCACTCATGCCATTGCTGAGAAACAGGTTTTCGATCAAATTCGAGGGGAAGTACACAACTTCCGCATCGGACTGACGCACAAATGGCAAGGCCACAATGCCGCGCTCGCGATTGCCCGAATTGGTATCAATGAGATGCGAGCCGCGAAGCTCACCATCGGGATTATATAACGCTAAGCAATGCGCATCGAGAATACCGTCCGGTAGCTCATCATTAGAGCCCGGCTTAAACCACCGCTCATTCGGGTAATGCACAAATTCGCTATTGGCGATGTCTTCGCCAAAAAACTGGTCGTTGTAGAAGAAATTGCTATTTAAACGCTCGATAAACTCGCCTAATGCTGAGCACAACGCGCTTTCTTTGGTCGAACCCTTGCCATTGGTGAAACACATTGGCGAAGCGGCATCGCGCAAATGCAAAGACCACACATGCGGCACGATATTTCGCCATGAAGCAATCTCGATTTTCATGCCCAAGTCTTGCAAGATTGCCGTCATATTGGCGATGGTCTGCTCCAATGGCAGATCTTTACCCTCAATAAATGTTTGGCTGCCATCGGCGGGTAGTGTCATCAAACGCGCTTGAGCATCGGCCCCACGATTCTCTACTGCCTCAATCTCAAACGTTGGCCCAGTCTGCACAACCTTCTTCACCGTGCAGCGATCAATCGAGCGCAAAATGCCCTCTCGGTCTTTGTCAGAAATGCTTTCTGGCAACTCAACCTGAATTTTAAAAATCTGCTTATAGCGGTTTTCAGGATCGACAATATTGTTCTGGGATAAACGGATATTTTCCGTGGGGATGTCGCGCGCCAAGCAATAGACTCGGACAAAATACGCCGCGCACAGTGCCGATGACGCTAAGAAATAATCGAAGGGGCCGGGAGCCGAGCCATCGCCTTTGTAGCGAATGGGTTGGTCAGCAATGACCGAGAAATCGTCAAACTTAGCCTCAACTCTAAGGTTGTCGAGAAAATTAACGTTAATTTCCATTACAAAGGCACCTGCATTACGGGGTATGGCGCGCGACGGCCAGTAGTCGCGGTCATTATCCCGATTTTGCAGGCGCCCGTCCTGATTACGCGCTCACGTTATAAGCGAAAGAGCACTGATCCCCAGGTCATGCCACCGCCAACGCCCTCAATAAGCACCAGCTGACCTGGCTTAATGCGCTGATCGCGCACCGCCGCATCGAGCGCTAGCGGCACAGACGCCGCCGAGGTATTGCCATGGTTCGCCACCGTGGTGATGACCCGCTCGCGTGGCAAGCCAAGCTTGTCGGTCGTGCTATTGATGATACGCATATTGGCCTGATGCGGGACTAGCCAATCCAGATCATCCACGCCAAAACCGTTGTGCTCTAAAGCCTCCATTGCACACTCATGCAACACACGCGTGGCTAGGCGAAACACGGCAGCGCCATCCATTTGCAAATACGGGTTGTCGGCTATTTTGCCAGCTGACACACCACCATCGACTTGCAGGATATGCCCCATGCTGCCATCGGAATGCAGATGGCTAGACAAAATGCCCGGCGTTTCTGATGCCTTTAACACCACTGCACCCGCGCCATCGCCAAATAGCACGCAGGTGCGGCGATCGCTCCAGTCTAATAGCCGTGAAAAAATCTCAGCGCCCACAACTAATGCGCAGCGATGCTGCCCAGAGGCGATGAATTTATCAGCAACGGCTAGCGCATAAACAAAGCCTGTGCACACCGCCTGCACATCAAATGCAGCGCCCTGCCTCACGCCTAAACGCGCTTGTAGCAGACACGCTGTGCTGGGAAAAACTTTATCAGGCGTAGTGGTGGCAACAATGATCAGATCAATATCTTCAATTGAAACGCCGGCGGACTCCATCGCGGCTCGAGCCGCATGTTCAGCAAGATCAGTGGTTTGCTCGCCATCAGCAGCAATATGACGCGCCTCAATGCCCGTGCGCGACACGATCCATTCATCGCTAGTTTCAATGCGTGTTTGTAGCTCACTATTGGTGACAATGCGCTCTGGCAGATAACTTCCAGTTCCAACAACTTTTGAATAAACCATGGTAGATGCTCAGCAACAAAAAATCGTTGGCGGCAGTATACGTGACCACACAGTCACAAGTGCTACTTAGCGCCAAAAGTCTATGTAATAGGGTAATCCCCTAGAGCATACAAAGCTCATTGGCTGGCAAACCACCCCCCCCCACTTGCGAGCCAACTTGTCGGCACATATATTACATATTAGAAACTATCAAGCCACTTGATCGGCTTTTTATTTTCTCGCTAATTGGACACAGAGCTGAGTGTGAGCGAAGCTTCAACTACTAGGTGCCTATTTAGAGCTTGCGCCTCTCTCGATAAATATCACGATAATTAAGCTAGTAGTCGAGGCAACAGCCCTATGGCAGATGAGCGCTTCCTTTATGAGAACATCAGTCAGCGGTTACGCAACCAAATACTGGGTGGCAGCTACCATGTAGGAGAAAAGCTCCCGTCCATGCGTCGACTCAGTCAAGTTTTCGGAGTCAGCATCAACACCATAATGCTGTGCTTTCGTCAGCTTGAGTCCGATGAGCTTATCGACATTCGTCCGCGCTCAGGCGTGTTTGTCACCAATCATCGCTTGCCTAAACTCTTTCCAAATAACGTAGCTCACTTCCCGCTACTACCGGTAGAGGTATCTTTAAGTGAAGATATTTTTCACTATATGGAGCCTCATATTGAGGAGCATCTAGTCCGCTTAGGCATCGCCTTACCTGCTCGCGAAATCATGCCAATCGAACATGTATTACGTACTATGCGTGGAGTAACTCGCCGGCAGCCTCTAGACGCTTGGGATTACATGCACCCGCATGGCTACGCGAAATTCACTAGCCAGTTAGCCAAGCGTAGCCTGAATTATCCAGTACCCATTGCTCAAGAGGGTACTGACAAGTTAACTACCAGACCCAACAATTATTGAGCCTTGCAGCCCTAAGCAACTGCCTCTACCCAAGCGACGTCCCCCCGTATTTGAGTAGCGCGCCGCTTTAGAGTCCAATCCCATAACG
>CAXIBK010000189.1:0-3485 GCA_964022225.1 uncultured Paraperlucidibaca sp. | reverse complement strand
CTGCGTTTGCAGCCATCCGGCCAAGGCCTCTTGCGCGGCGGGTTGTGTTGCCACCAAACCAGGTATGGGCCAATGGAATTGCGCAGGAATATCGGGAGCTTGATGCTGCCATTGCTGCGCTAAGCAAATAGCAGCCCACAGTTTCGCTTCTGAACCCTCTAATGCTGGCTGATTATCGAGATCAATCAATGCAATATGCGTGGTATTTATAGGCACTAGCAGTAGGCTAAACCGCACGGCTAATGGCTTATGTGGTTGCGCGGCCAATGCTTGGCTGGCCGCCGGCGCAAGAGTTTGGCCATGCGCAGACACTAGTGGTAACTCAATATCTGTTGGCATCACAGTCGCAGGCTTGGCCGCTCGTGTCATAGCATTAGACTGGCTACCACGCAGAGCCTCGCGAGCAGCTAATGCAGCAGCTGGCAACGCGGCAGGAGGCAAAACACTTGGCGATGAAGCCTTTGTGACAGCAGCTGGATTAATGTCTGCGGCAGTCACTACCAGAGTATTAGCGGAAGTAGGCGAGCTTGCCGAAGCCAAAACCGGCTCATCCCATTCCACCGATGACGCCGCGCCCGGTAAAGCCGAACGCGCGCGCAGTAAATCTAGGCCTAATGCCTGTAAATACGAGCGCCGCCTCGTCTCATTTAGCGCCTGTGCTTGCACGACTTAAATTGCCTCGCCTTGTGGGTGCGCACGCGAAACGCCACCGCGCAGCAAGTTCAGCGCATTCAAGTAAGCTTTCGCGCTGGCAATAACAATGTCGGTATCGGAACCATGACCATTAATGATGCGCCCCGCCTGACTCAGGCGCACTGTCACCTCACCCTGAGAGTCAGTGCCGCTGGTAATGGCATTCACCGAATACAACTCTAGCGATGTACCCGAATTTGCCACTGCTTCGATGGCTCGGAAAGTGGCATCGACTGGGCCTGACCCCGTCGCCGTTACCACTTTATCAATGCCGTCCACATTCAAAGTTAGCTGTGCCTCAGGCTTGGTACCAGTTTTAGACGTGACCTCAAGGCTGACTAATTTAAAAATCTCTTCGGCATTCGGTTGCGCATCGCTAACCAAGGCATGAATGTCTTCATCAAAGATTTCATGCTTTTTATCGGCCAGCTCTTTAAAACGCACAAAGAGCTGATTGAGCGAATTATCGCTGCTTACGGGAATACCGAGCTCATCGAGGCGAGCGCGAAACGCGGCACGGCCTGAATGCTTGCCAAGCACCATTTTATTCGCACCCCAGCCCACATCTTCAGCGCGCATAATCTCGTAGGTTTCACGATGTTTGAGCACGCCATCTTGGTGAATACCTGACTCGTGCGCAAAAGCATTTGCGCCAACAATGGCCTTGTTCGGCTGTACCGGAAAGCCAGTGATGCTCGATACTAAGCGCGAAGTCGGCACAATTTCTGGCGTCCAAATCGTGGTTTCCACTGGAAATAAATCAGGACGCGTTTTCACCGCCATCACGATTTCTTCCAACGCGGCATTACCGGCGCGCTCACCGAGGCCGTTAATCGTGCACTCAATTTGACGGGCACCTTGCAGCACAGCTGACAGAGAGTTCGCCACTGCCAAGCCTAGGTCATTGTGGCAATGCACAGAGAAAATGGCTTTGTCGGCGTTAGGAATGCGCGCCAAAAGCTGGCCAACCGTGTCGCCAAATTGACCTGGAATGGCATAGCCAACAGTGTCTGGAATATTGATCGTACGCGCGCCGGCATTAATGGCTGCTTCGATAATGCGGCAGAGAAAATCGATCTCAGAGCGGCCAGCATCCTCGCAAGAAAACTCGACATCCTCGACCAAGTTGCGCGCGTATTTCACCGCACGCACAGCGCTTTCCAGCACAGCATCGGGCTCTTGGCGCAGCTTGTATTTCATGTGGATGGGCGAGGTCGCAATAAAGGTATGAATACGCGAGGCATTAGCCGGCTTTAGCGCCTCAGCTGCGCGATCAATATCTTCAGCGCGAGCGCGTGATAATGAGCAAATACGCGAATCTTTTACCGCCGCCGCTACCGCGCGAACAGCTTCAAAGTCACCCTGTGAGGCAATCGCAAAACCGGCCTCAATGACATCGACCCGCATGCGCTCCAGCGCCTTACCAATGCGCACTTTTTCTTCAAGCGTCATCGAGGCGCCGGGGCTTTGCTCGCCGTCGCGCATGGTGGTATCGAAAATCACTAATTTATCTTTGCTCATCGCATCACTTCCATTTTGAAAAACTCGCCGACTCAGCCGGCGCATGTGTTCATTAGATAGTGAACGATCAGCAATAGGTTCTCAATAAACTATTTCTCAACACGCTCTTCTGGGTGCGAGCGCTTAAGCCGAATACGCTCGCTAAGCCATTAGAAAGTTAGAGCCTTTTGTTAAACTGCAAGCCCAGTATATGCGCATGGCTGTCGTAAAAACGGCCACGGAAGGTGCCACCATCGGCAGTACACTCACTCGCTCCCTGCGCTGCCGAGCCCTCGTAGTACGTGCCGGTGCAGCGTTCGTGATAATTCGAAATGCCGGGCATGATGTACATATAGCTATAGGCGAAATCGACGGAGGTATTTTTATCAACTTCGTAACCAAAGCCTACCGAGGTCATCCAGCGATCATTATCTGCAAGGCCGGGATGACGCCCCGTTGGCCCGGAAATAGGCGTTTGGTCAAACTGAAGACCGGTACGCAGCGTGAGCTTGTCGTTCCAGTGATAGTTAAAACCCACCGCCGCTGTAAATGAGTCGCGCCAGTTTTGCGCAAGCACGACCGGCCCTTGCTTGGTGTCGGTTGTTTGATTGATAAGCTCGACACTCAAGTTTTCAACCACAGAGGATTTATTAAAGGTATAGCTCATCATCATATCTAAGCGATCGTTGAGCTCCGTAAAAAAGCCAATATTGAGCTTAGATGGAATAGTGAAAACTAATCTTGCATCGACATCAGGGCGATAATATTCACTGAGAAACGCGGGTAAATCTCCGGTGACGACATTGCCTAGCTGGCTAGCGCGCAGATCGGAGAAGTCCCAATCTAGTTCACCATTCATGCGCACATCTGATGCCGAGCGATAAGAGACACTGAGTCGTGACTTATCACTCATCTGATACATATAGCCCAAGTTCCAGCCATAACCTAAGCCATAAACTTCGACGGTTGCGGATGATGTGCTCGTCGGATCTGTCAGGCTGACATTATTTAGCGCGGGGATTAAGACCTCATTCAACTGCCCTAGCGTCGGCACTCCACCGCCAGCAAATAGCGGAATAAGCAAATCTTTCACCCCTGCTGGCACAAATTGAGCAATCCCCTCCAACAATGGAGCTAGATCGTCAACGGGCAGCGGGCTTCCTAGGTCGCCATTTAGCTTTTCAATTAAGCCCTTATTGTTATTAATAATGGACTTGAACAAATAAGGTGCAATTTTATTCACGTCGATTGGTTTTTTAAACTTCGCATGTCCAAGAATTGCCGATACGCCG
>CAXIBK010000188.1:0-3520 GCA_964022225.1 uncultured Paraperlucidibaca sp. | reverse complement strand
CAATTAACCAGTCTGCCTGCTGGAAAAGCCCTCTCTCCCAAGCAAGCAGACGCTTTGCTTTAGTGCTACTAGCCGCGAACTTCTGACGCTCATTCACTCTCTTGTCGTAAGCACTAATCAGCGGATCAAAGACGAGTGGAATCTTGTGGCGGCGCGCATAGCGAGCCGCAGCGGCAAGGTCACGCTGACGAAAGCAGGGAACCCAAATAAGGTCCGGCACACTTCCGCCCCGTAAGGAGTACTCCCAATCGGCTAGCCATGACAACGCGGGCAAGAAGCGACTGATTTCGTGCCCTTGAGCGCGCAAAATACTTTCAATAACACGATTTCGAGGATAGTCCGGGCCATAGTTTCCATAGCGCCCCCAGATTAAAATCTGCATGTTCAGAGCTCGCCTAAATTGAGATGAGGCTTTAGCGCAGCGCGAATCATCCCCGGCACATCAGGGCATTGAGCTATTTTGGTACCCCGGGCAAGTAAGTTAATTTCTGCCCCCATATGGCCACGGAAAATCAAACCATCGGCGGCATAATTAGCGAGTGCTTGCGCATCATTGGTATTGGGTGCGATCTGCTCTGGCGCCCAGGTCAGCACCTCGCGACGAGAATAAATACTCTCGGCAATCATCGTCAGGCTATCTTCGGTCACCACCACCGATGTCGCGCGCTGCAAAAAGCTACGCACTACAGGGCGTGGGTCTTGTGACCACCAAACAGCATCTGCCAGCAAATCTACCGGCAGTTCCGCTTGCAACATAGCTTCAGCTGCGGCGCCTGTTCGTTTCGAAGTAGTCAATAAAATACGTGCTTCTCGGGATGCGGCCAGTGCAACTAACCATTGCGCCAAATTCCGCCAGTCAGCGGCTGTGTAGCGATAACCAGCACCATCTCCGCCAATTAATACCGCGATACATGGAGTCGCATCGCTGGCAATATCTGGGACAGACGAAATAGCCTGCGGCACAGGAGGCAGGGGCAGAATACAATTGTTACTCAACTTTTGGCTAACCACCGTGAAGATCACTCGATAAGCACTCGCGTCGTATCCTTTAAGTGTGCCGCTATACACGTTAGGCGCGTTGAACAGTCGAGCTAATAAAGCATTGGCCAGTAGTGTGTTGCCGCCTGAAGAGATAATAAGACTTGGCGTACTAGCTGGAAGCCTAATGCTATAGACTTTGGCTAGCCACCACCGTGAGTTGCGTATCCAAGGCAGACTCAACCGTCCAAGCCTCTTCCAAAAGGCACTGCGCACGGTCAAATCGACACGCTGAATATCAACCGGCTCCGTTGCTGCAAGTGCATCAGCAATGCCTTGGCTCTGGCTCCAATGTCCGGGCGCACCATCGCTTAACAGCCAGAGTACACGATCACCAGCCACGCCGACCTCCGCGCATACGCATAACAAACGCCAGTAAATTATCTTTACCACTGACTTTAATACGTTTGAGGTCAAATGGGTCAGGCAATGGTTGGAGCTTATCAATACCTTCTACTGTAGTTACCGCTGTGCTGTAGCCAGCCTCGCGAGCAAGCTGAATATCTTCAGCAGAATAGATACCAAAGGGATAGGCAAAGCTGATCACGGGGCGTTGAATCAAGGCTTCCAGCTCATGCTTTGATGCGGCTAATTCATGACGCTTATCGGCAATCGATGTAGTTGCCATATTGCAATGCGTGAGCGTATGCGACGCAATTTCGATGCGGCCACTAGCAACAAGCTCAAGCACTTCTGCATCGCTCAACTTAGGCTCACGCGCTAACTCCCCAGAGTTGTGATGCGCCTTTTTATAGGTAGACCAATCGCGATCATGGCGGTCAACCACGACATAAACCGTGGCGCAGGCATTGTATTTTTTCAAGATGGGTAGCGCGTTGTGCAAGTTATCGGCATAACCATCATCAAACGTTATGGCTACTGCTTTCTCTGGCAGCGTAGCCCATTGCGCCCATAGCTCGCTGATAGTAAAAAACGTAAATCCATTGTTTGCCAGCCAGCGCACCTGTTGCTCGAAGCACTCAGGGCGTACTCGTAAGCCATTAAACTTAGCCTTATCTTTGTGCGAGCTAATCATGTGATACATCAATACGCGTGGGCGCTGCCAACTCACTACAGGCCGCCACCAAGCATAACGATGTGAAAACCAAAGCAGCCATAGCGCGGGCAACAACCAGAGTGTATTCACGCTCGCACTGCCCCTAATAGGGCATGCGCCACGCGATCGGACTCTGCAAGAGCTTGCGTCGTCAAAAGCAATTCAGGCATTGCTGTGCTCGGCAACCAGCGCACTACTCGCTTCGCCTCCCGCAGACTCACTATGCCTTGCGCCAGTCGCCCTTTAGCCTCGCTAAGGCCTAGCAAGCCAATACGACACCCGGCACTTAATGCTTCATAAATCATCGATACACTATCCTCAGTCACCCAAGCATTCTCTGCGCCGGCCAACTCATTGGCTAGCCATCCTGTCGGACATTTTTCCCATGGCATATAACGATCTGCAAAAAATGAAGCCAGCTCAGATCGTAATGCCGCAGGGGTACGTCGCGAGTCAGTCACGCACAGCGCAGGATAGCGCGTAGCCAGCTCCTTTAACTGCAGCAGCACCTGCTCATTTGACCACGCAAAATGCTTACTCTCTCCCCCCACCATCACCAGCGTTTTGCCCGGCGCCTTCTCACCAGGCTGCATGACATTGAGAACGCCTTGGGTGACGATAACATTACGACCAGTTAGGCCATCGTGTGCGGGAGCAACAACTAGATCGAAGAAAGCGCAAGGCAAGCTTGGCGACATGAGTGCGATGGCTTTGCCGCCGAAAGCGCGACGGGCGCAGAGCATGGGCCAATGCGTGCGATGGCCGGCACCGATAATAAAATCTGGCACTGGAAGATTTTTACCAAGATGAAAGCGCCTGAGAACGAAGCTCCACAAGGAAAAGCGCTGGTCTGCGACAAATAATTCGATACATTGCGGCGCAGCTTGGCCACGCTCAGCAGCAAGACGCTCTAGTGCTCGCAGCAAGCCCAAGGTCTGGTTCTCATGACCTGGCTTGCCGTCGAGCAGCCGCCAAATAACCAGAGGTCGCTTAACAGCCTCAGGTTGCTTGGCGACAGTTAGCATCTATTAGCTAACCGGTGTCAGCCAATCGGCATGCTCAGCCGAGCGACCATTAACGACATCGAAGTACTGCTTCTGCAGCACGGTGGTGATAGGACCGCGATGGCCTGCGCCAATCATACGGCCATCAAGCTCGCGAATTGGGGTAACTTCAGCAGCGGTGCCAGTAAAGAACGCTTCGTCCGCAATATAAACTTCGTCGCGAGTAATCCGCTTCTCTTTCACCGTGTAGCCATTGGCTTCAGCGAGCTGAATCACGGTTTTACGCGTAATACCGTCGAGGCATGAGGTCACATCAGGCGTGTAAATCACGCCATCACGCACGATGAACACGTTCTCGCCCGAGCCTTCAGCAACATAGCCTTCGGGGTCGAGCATTAGCGCTTCTTCAGCACCGCCGGAG
>CAXIBK010000187.1:0-3548 GCA_964022225.1 uncultured Paraperlucidibaca sp. | reverse complement strand
ACACGAATATCTTGGCTATGACAGCTTCCATCGCGCTAGATACAAGCACTCCAATTCGTTCACGCAGCCCATTGGGCCGCTCAGTGGCTATTGAGACTGTGCGTGAGCTCATCTCACAAGTTGCACCACACGCTACCGTTGTACTGATTCAAGGTGAGTCTGGCAGCGGTAAAGAAGTTGTTGCGCGCGCCCTGCACGATGCCTCATCACGCCGAAACAAGCCGTTTGTGCCTGTCAACTGTGGCGCTATCCCAGCCGACTTACTTGAGAGTGAGCTTTTTGGTCATGAAAAAGGCGCTTTTACTGGTGCAATCAGCACGCGTAAAGGTCGCTTCGAAATGGCTGAAGGTGGCACGTTATTTTTAGATGAAATCGGCGATATGAGCTTGCCGATGCAAGTGAAACTATTGCGTGTGCTGCAAGAGCGCTGCTTTGAACGCGTGGGTAGCAATCAAACCATTAAGTCTAATGTACGCATCGTAGCTGCTACGCACCGCGATCTTGAAACCATGGTCGATCTGGGCAGCTTTCGCCAAGACCTGTATTTCCGCTTAAACGTGTTTCCAATTGTGGTGCCAGCTTTGCGCGAGCGCTTAGATGATTTGCCAATGCTGATTCGCCATTTCTGTAATCGCCAAATTGAGCGCGACACAACGCCTCCGGTGTTTAATCAAGAAGTGATCGACGCGTTATCGACTTATGCCTGGCCAGGCAATATTCGTGAACTTGAAAATTTGGTTGAACGACTATCAATTACGCATGCGGGTAAAACCCTCAGCACAACGGATTTGCCTGCTCGTTATTACCCAATGGAATTGCTGGAAACTGAATTGGAGCGCGAGGCTGAGCGTAAAGCGGCCCGTCAACTTGCTGCAGAGCAGCAAGCTGCTCAACTACAGGCTGTTCCAAGCGTCAATAAAATGCCACCTATGGCTGCCAGCATCGATACGCCTGCCCAGCGCGAAGCGGAGCAAGCAATGTTATTTGATATGCAATCGCAGTCAAACGACAGTACTAGCATTGCAGTAGTAGAGCTTCCAGAGGCAGGCCTAGATTTAAAGCAAACCTTGCAAGACTTAGAGATTCGCTACATTACAGAGGCTTTGGCACGTGTCGATGGTGTGGTCTCGCGTGCCGCCCGTTTGCTCTGCTTACAACGCACAACACTAGTCGAGAAAATGAAAAAGCTAGGCCTGCAGGCATTTAGCTAAAGCTGGCACAGTGTTTGCTTTGTAACTTAGGTAAGTGAGTGACCGATTGAACTCACATAGCCAATAAGTAAGGGGTATGAGCATGACCAGTGTCAGCGGAGTCGACAACATACTCAGCCAAATTCGAGCCATGCGCCAAAACACGCCAAGCATTGGTTCAGTGCCGGCACCAGGTGTGGGCAGTGTTCATCCCAGCCAAGGTGGCGTACAACCTGCCGGCTTTGGCGACATGCTCAAGCAGGGCATTGAGAGCGTTAATAAGCTTCAGCAAACCTCTGCAAGCAATACTGCAGCCTATGAGCGCGGCGATAGCGAAATGAGTCTGACTCAGGTCATGGTGTCGCTACAAAAATCAGATGTGTCATTTAAGGCTGCCGTTGAGGTGCGCAACAAAATGATTGATGCCTATCACGAAGTTATGCGGATGTCGGTATGAGCCAGTTCAACGCCATGAATGCAAACCTATCAACCCTTGCGCAAGCGCCATGGCTGCGTCAGCTGCTGATCTTGGTTGGCATCGCCGCTAGTGTCGCAATTGGTATTGGCTCGGTGATGTGGTCGCAAGGCCCTGACTACAAAATGCTCTACGGCAGCTTGGCGCCTGACCGTGCATCGGCGGTGGTCGACACGCTCAACACCTTGAATATTCCCTACAAAATTGAAAATGCGACGGGTGCTATTTTAGTCCCCAATGACCGCCTGCATGACGCACGCCTGAAGCTCGCCGGCAGTGGTTTAGCGGTTGGCGATGGCAGCGGCCTGGAAATTATGAAGGATGAAAAAGGCTTCGGCGTTAGCGAGTTCATGGAAACCAAGAAGTATCAGCACGCCATTGAAACTGAACTATCTCGTACCATTGAAAGTTTGCATCAAGTTCGCAGAGCTCGCGTGCATTTAGCGATTCCTAAGCAAAGTGTGTTTGTTCGTGAGCGCAAAACCGCCACCGCATCCATCTTCCTCGATGTGTTTCCTGGCAGTGTGCTTGAGAAGCAAAACGTTAAAGCCATTGTCAATTTAGTGGCATCGAGCATTCCTGATCTAACCGCCGACCAAGTCACCGTGGTCGATCAGCAGGGCAATTTACTCTCTGAAAAGGAAAATGATGTCTTGGCGCAGAGCTCACGCCAGTTTGATTATCGTCAGCGCGTTGAAAAAGCCTATGAGTCGCGCATTGAGCAGCTGATTTCACCTATCGTGGCCTCGGGCAAGGTACGCGTGCAGGTTGCCGCAGATATTGATTTCGCCAGCTCACAACTTAGCCGTGAAAGTTGGAATCCTGAAAGCCAAGTTGTGCGCAGCGAGCAAATTAATAGTGATAGCCGTGGTGGCAACGCAAATACGAAAGCCGCAGGCATCCCAGGTGCGCTATCTAACCAGCCAGTGTCAAACAATGCAGGCGAAACAGAAGGTGCAGATGCAGCGGACATTTCTGAGGGTAGTAAATCGATTACGCGTAACTATGAAATCGAGCGCACGCTAAATCATAGCGACACGCCTGCTGGCACCATCAAGCGCTTATCGGTTGCTGTCGTGGTTGATGGCCGTCCGCAAAAAAATGCTGAGGGCAAAATTGTTAAAGCTGCACCCAATGCCGCTGAACTTGAGCGCCTAACTATGCTGGTACAAAACGCAGTGGGCTATGAAGCTGATCGTGGCGACAAAGTCACCGTGTTAAGCGCCGACTTTATCCCAGATGTAGTGGCTGATGAGGCCGATGCGCCAGGGTTTTGGCAAGAGGCCTGGTTTGCTCAGCTGATGCGTCAAGGCTTTACCGGTTTGGGTGTGCTGTTGCTAGTGCTCCTAGTGTTACGTCCAGCTATCAAAAATTTACTGGTAAGCAATAACGCTGCTGCTCAGGCTGGCAATAATGAAGAGGGTGCAAGTGGTGTTAATGGTGAATACATTGGCCAACATCAGCCCAGTGTGGCGTCTCTTGGCCACTCAAGTGCACCACTGCAATTAGGTCACGATTTCGATAAAAAAGTGAGTTTCGTTCGCACCGTCACCGCTGAGGATCCGAAGCGCGTTGCACAGGTTGTGAAAAATTGGGTGAATAACTAATGCCGAGTCCAGTTGCCATGAGTCCTAATAATAGTCATCAAGCTGCCATGCTTCTGCTGATGATGGGCGAGGAGCAAGCCGCCGAAGTGTTACGCCACGTCGACCCTGATTCAGTGGAAAAAATC
Source organism: uncultured Paraperlucidibaca sp. (assembly GCA_964022225.1). Lineage (GTDB taxonomy): Bacteria > Pseudomonadota > Gammaproteobacteria > Pseudomonadales > Moraxellaceae > Perlucidibaca. The sequence continues at coordinate 151 of CAXIBK010000187.1, read as the reverse complement.
GGCATGGCGATGGCGTCGATTAGCGAGGTAAATCACGAGCAAGCCAATGCCGTGGTGAGCCGCTTCCAAGAAACCATGGAAGCGCAAACCTCTTTTGGCGTTGGGGTTTCAGGCTATGTTAGGCAAATGCTGGTGTCATCACTTGGAGAAG
>CAXIBK010000186.1:0-3609 GCA_964022225.1 uncultured Paraperlucidibaca sp. | reverse complement strand
AGCGAGAGCAATGACAATTTACTGGTGTAAAACAGTGCAATGATGATGACCGCGCCCAAGTCATCCATCACCGCCAAGGCCATCACAAAAGCCTTTAACGCCGGCGGCACCCGCGAGCCAAGCAAAGCAATAATGCCCAGCGCAAACGCAATATCGGTCGCTGAAGGAATGGCCCAACCCGCCAACAGCACCGGGTCGTGATAATTCAACGCCACATAAATCAGCGCCGGAATGGCCATGCCACCGATCGCTGCCGCGCCCGGCAGCGCCATTTGCTTGAAGCTGCTGAGGTGGCCATGCACGGTTTCGCGCTTAATCTCTAAGCCCACGATGAGAAAGAACACCGCCATCAGGCCATCATTGATCCAAAGCAGCATAGGCTTGTCGATATTCAACGCCCCCACGCGCACTTGCACTGGCACCGACAACAGCCATTCGTAGAACTCGCGCCCCGGCGAGTTAGCCAGAATTAGTGCTGCAAACGTTGCCAGCATAAGCAGCATGCCCGCCTGCACATCCGGCGCCCAGCGTTGCCATGGCCATCGAATCGTTGTTGTGCCCACATCTATCTCCTTTGCGGCAAATACCCGCAGTGAACTCGCTGTGCAGTATACTGCGCCGCTTGACCCGCCCTAATACAGGAGCATTGTATGGCGCAGTATATTTACACCATGAACCGGGTGTCGAAATTGGTTCCACCTAAGCGAGAGATTCTAAAGGATATTTCGCTGTCTTTTTTCCCTGGCGCAAAAATTGGCGTACTCGGCCTCAATGGCTCTGGTAAATCCACATTGCTGCGCATCATGGCAGGGGTCGATAAAGACTTTAGCGGCGAAGCCCGCGCGCAAGCAGGCATTAAAATTGGCTATTTAGAGCAAGAACCTGAGCTCGACCCCAATAAAGACGTTCGCGGCAACGTTGAAGATGGCGTGCGCGAGTGCCTAGACGCCATGGCGCGTCTCGACGAAGTCTTCTCCGAATACGCTAGCGAAGATGCTGACTTCGACAAACTTGCCGCTGAGCAAGAAAAGCTCGAAGCCATCATTCAGGCGTGGGATGGCCATAACCTAAACAACCAACTCGAGCAGGCCGCCGATGCCCTACGCCTACCGGCATGGGATGCTGAAGTCGCGACACTGTCTGGTGGTGAACGTCGTCGCGTGGCGCTATGCCGCTTGCTGCTGTCGAAACCCGATATGTTGCTACTCGACGAACCCACCGACCACTTGGATGCTGAATCCGTGGGCTGGCTGGAAGTATTTTTGAAAGACTTCCCCGGCACCATCGTCGCCATCACCCACGATCGCTACTTCCTCGAGAACGTAGCGGAATGGATTTTGGAGCTCGACCGCGGCCGCGGCATCCCTTACGAGGGTAACTACACCGGCTGGCTAGAGCAGAAAAGCGCGCGTCTAGAGATGGAGGAGCGCCAGGAAGAAGCGCATACCAAAGCCTTGAAACGCGAGCTGGAATGGGTTCGTAGTAATCCGAAAGCACGCCAAGCGAAATCGAAATCGCGTATGCAGGCGTATGAGGAGCTATCAAGCAAAGAGTTCCAGAAGCGCGCCGAAACACAGGAAATTTATATTCCACCTGGCGAACGCCTAGGCGATCAAGTCATTGAAGTCAAAGGTATTGCTAAATCATTTGGCGATCGTCTGCTGTATGAAAACTTGAGCTTCACTGTGCCGAAAGCGGCGATTGTTGGCATTGTCGGCCCTAACGGTGCTGGTAAAACCACACTCTTCCGCATGATCACTGGCGAACAAAACCCTGACGCCGGTGAAGTCATTGTCGGGCAGAGCGTGAAAGTGGCCTATATCGGCCAGATTCGCGACTCTCTTGACGACAGCAAATCGGTTTGGGAAGAGGTCTCTGGTGGTCTCGACATCATGAAAGTAGGTGATTACGAAATCCCATCACGCGCTTATATCGGTCGTTTTAATTTCAAGGGCCAAGACCAACAAAAACGTGTCGGCGACTTATCTGGTGGTGAACGCAACCGTTTACAACTAGCAAAAATATTGCAAGTTGGCGCTAACGTGCTACTGCTCGACGAACCCTCCAACGACCTCGACGTAGAAACGCTGCGTGCCGTTGAAGAAGCGCTATTGACCTTCCCTGGCGTGGCCATGGTGGTGTCTCACGACCGCTGGTTCCTAGACCGTATTGCCACACACATTCTGGCCTTTGAAGGCGACAGCGTGGAGTGGTACGACGGCAACTACACCGAGTACGAAGAGTATCGCCGCAAAAAGCTCGGCAGCAATGCTGGGCCTAAGCGAGTGAAATACAAAAAAATGGCCTAAGTCACTTTAGGCTATATCAACGCCCGTCCTATGGCTCGGTCAACGAGTCCTCTAGGCCGGGCGTTTTTAATGGCAGTCAATAACCTTAGAGATCACCATGGATATTTCCACACGCAAGCTGCACCCGCTGATTGCTTTGGCTGCGCTGTCCGTGCTTATTTTCGGCGTTGTCGCCACGGCTAAGACCTTAGGTTGGCTGCCTATCGATTCAGCTACTGCTGCTGAGCCTAATGACACAACTACCATTGAACGCGTTGCTGAAATTCCAGCCGCACCCGAGGCTAAAGAGCAATGGCATGCCATTGAGCCGAAAGAGCCTGCCAAAAAAGCTAGCACCAGCGTACGGGTGGCCGAAATTAAGCAGCAGCCCATTCAGATAAAACCATACGCTGAGTATGGTCACCAGTCGCAAGCCACAACTGAGCGCTATTCCAGCTGCGTCGATTGCGGCGTAGTCACTGGCATCACGCCAATTGCGGCAGCAAGCAATGGCCCAACGGGCATTGGCGCTGTACTCGGCGCGGTTGCTGGCGGCGTCATTGGTCATCAAATTGGTGGCGGTAACGGCAAAAAAGTGGCGACAGTCGCCGGCGCATTGGGCGGGGCCTATGCTGGTAATCGCTATGAAAGCAGCCGTGTTCGCGGCTATGAGATGTCGGTTCGCCTAGATAGTGGCGAGGTGCGCAGTATCTACTACGACAACAATCCCGGCTTCTCAGTGGGCGATGCCATACGCATCAGTGGTGGCCACGTGGTTCGCCGCTAAGGTGCGGCTACGCTAGGAGTTTCTTAGCGGCGCAAATCCACCTAGCAAAAAGGCCTTTAGTTCACACTAAAGGCCTTTTTATTTCCTACTGTAAATATTACAACCGCTTAGCGATCCAGCAACGTAATATTTAGCTCCAGCACCGAGCAAGTGCCCTGGCTATCAAGCTCAACTTGCACTTGATCCTCGCTAATGGGCACGTATTTACGAATCACTTCTAAAATATCTCGATGCAGCTGCGGTAAATAGTCGGGCTGTGAACGCTGACCGCGCTCATGAGCAACAATAATCTGCAAACGTTCTTTCGCCAGCGATGCAGTCGTGGGCTTTTTTTGCGCCCGGAAAAAGTCCATAAAGCTCATGTTAGCCTCCAAAAAGTCGCTTCAAGATGCCTTTTTTCTGCACCTCTAAAAAGCGGTGAGGCATGTCAGCGCCGAGCAAACGATCCACGGCGTCACCATAGGCTTGGCCAGCATCGCTTTCAGCATCAAAAATCACTGGCACGCCTTGGTTTGAAGCCTTTAGCACTGCCTG
>CAXIBK010000185.1:0-3672 GCA_964022225.1 uncultured Paraperlucidibaca sp. | reverse complement strand
GAGATGCGCTGCCATGCGACAAGTAATTCACCACATCTAATCGGCCAATTCCCTGCTGCTTAAGCAGATACACAGCATGTGACTCTTGCTCAGAAAATAGCGCCACTAAAACATTAGCGCCGACAACTTGGCGCTTACCGGAAGACTGCACATGAAATACAGCGCGTTGTAAAACCCGCTGAAAGCCCAGCGTCGGCTGCGTCTCACGTCCACCATCAGGATCTGGCAAGACTGGGGTAGCATCATCTATATAGGCAGTTAGCTCGCGGCGCATGGCATCGGATTCGCCGCCACAGGCTTGTAGCGCAGCGACCGCTGACTCGTTATCCAGCAGCGACAACAATAAATGCTCCACCGTGATGAACTCATGGCGCTTTGCCCTCGCCTCGCGAAATGCCACATTGAGGGTCAGTTCTAGTTCCCGACTTAACATGCCTGCCTCTCCTTGCCCATGCTCACAGCACTGGCTCTACCAAGCACAGCAGCGGATGCTCATGCTGCCGCGCGTAATCGACCACTATGGCCGCTTTAGTTTCCGCAACATCACGTGAATAAGAGCCAATCCCAGCTTTACCCATGTGATGTACTTGCAACATTAGGCGTGTTGCATGCTCACCGGTTAAACCGAAAAACAGCTCCAGCACCTCAATGACAAACTCCATAGGAGTGTAATCGTCATTAATCATCACAACTTGATAGCGTTTTGGTATCTGTAACTCTGGTTTTGGCGGTTCAATTAGCACAGTGCGACCGATATCGGTCCGCTCATCTTCGCTGTCTGGGCCGCTCAATGGCCAATTACTCGTTGCTTTCATACGGCATCATAGAAAATTAAATCGTTACTTCACTCTAGCAGATAGTGTTGCGCTGACTAGCCTTAACTGTAGAGAATTTATGCATTTAACCATCTTGCATTTGCTGTTACTTCGCGACTCAACAAACCTCGGGCAAAATCACTAGACGAAAAAAAACACTCTTGCTTAGCCATGTCGCAGCCAAGCAAGAGTGTCTTTAGTCATGCTCACATATGGCTAATGATGGCATCGCCAAATTCAGAGCAACGCAGCAGCTTAGCATCGGGCATTAAACGCTCGAAGTCATAAGTCACTGTTTTCGCCGCAATGGCTTTTTCAACGCCTTTGATGATCAGATCAGCGGCTTCAACCCAACCCATATGACGTAACATCATCTCAGCCGATAGGATGATAGAGCCCGGGTTGACCTTATCTTGGCCGGCATATTTTGGTGCTGTGCCGTGAGTTGCTTCGAAGACAGCAATCGAGCCACCCAAGTTAGCACCAGGCGCGATACCAATACCGCCAACTTCAGCAGCAAGCGCATCGGAAATATAGTCGCCGTTGAGGTTCAAGGTAGCGATTACCGAATACTCAGACGGGCGCATCAGAATTTGCTGCAAGAAGGCATCGGCGATGACATCTTTGATGATGATGTCGTTACCAGTTTTTGGGTTACGAATTTTCATCCATGGGCCGCCGTCGATCAGCTCACCGCCAAAACGCTCTGCCGCTAGCTCATAGCCCCACTCTTTGAAGGCACCTTCGGTGTACTTCATGATGTTGCCTTTGTGCACCAGCGTTACCGATGACTCATCGTTATCAATGGCGTACTGGATGGCCTTGCGCACCAAACGTTGCGTACCTTCTTTCGACACGGGCTTGATGCCAATACCACAGTTCTCAGTGAAGCGAATCTTGGTCACACCCATTTCTTCTTTCAAGAACTTGATGACTTTGATCGCGTCAGGCGTGTTGGCTTTCCATTCAATGCCGGCATAAATATCTTCCGAGTTTTCACGGAAGATAATCATATTGGTCAGCTCAGGGTGCTGAACCGGGCTAGGAACGCCAGGGAACCATCGCACAGGACGAATACAAACGTATAGGTCTAGCTCTTGGCGCAATGCCACGTTGAGCGAGCGAATGCCACCGCCAACTGGCGTGGTCAATGGGCCTTTAATGCTGACAACGTATTCGCGCAGTGCCTCGAAGGTTTCTTCTGGCATCCAAGAGTCGCTGCCATAAACTTTAGTGGCTTTCTCGCCGCAATAAACCTCCATCCATGAAATAGCGCGCTTATTGCCGTAAGCAGCAGTCACTGCCGCATCAACCACTTTGATCATCACGGGCGTGATGTCAGCGCCGATGCCGTCGCCTTCGATAAATGGAATGATGGGGAAATTTGGTACGTTAAGGGATAAATCGGCGTTGACGGTGATTTTGCCACCATCGGTTGGTACCGAAATCTTCTGGTAACCCATTCTGCAGGTACTCCGTCAGGAAAGTGGCGCGGGTAGCGCCGGGATGGCGATTGCAATAGCCAGTATTGAATCGTTCTTATTGGTCTCGAGTATACTCATGCTGCCCCCTACTCCCAAGACATCTCATGCAGAAAAACACCACCGTTCACCGTGAAAGTCGACCAAAGTTCAAGGAAAGCAGTCCTTCTCGCCTGATTTTGCTACACAAACCCTTCAATGTGATGTGCCAATTCAGCCCTGAAGGAGAGCGTTTAACGCTAAGCGAAGTCATGGCCGCGTGTGGTGACGAGCGACCACGCGATGTTTACCCCGCCGGACGCCTCGACTATGACTCTGAAGGTTTAGTGTTACTGACTAATGATGGCGTGTGGCAGGCACGCATTACCCAACCGCGATCAAAAATGAACAAAACGTATTTGGCGCAGGTCGAAGGTATAGTTGGAGATGACGCCATTAATGCCTTGCGCCAGGGCATCATGCTTAAAGATGGGCCCGCGCGAGCGGTATTAGCCGAGCAAGTAACGCCTGCACCTGAAGTTAGTGAGCGTCAACCACCTGTTCGATTTCGCGCCAGCATACCAACCGACTGGCTGCGGCTAAGCATAAATGAAGGGCGTAACCGCCAAGTACGGCGAATGACGGCTGCCGTTGGCTTACCAACCTTGCGCCTCATTCGCGAGCGTGTTGGACCGTGGACACTCGATGGCCTAGCAGTGGGTGAGTGGCGCGAAATTGACATAAATGAAGCTGTGCGCACTTTAGGGCCTGCACAACGCTAGCTTGGACCAACACCACACAAACACCGGCTTAAGCCCAAAGCATCGACAAAGCTTGCTAGAATACGACCTTCGAATTTTTGAACGCATACGCCATGTCATCGCTTGCCCATTCAGACGACTCAAAACCAACCGGTGCTGCTCGTGGTCGCGTGATCGTCGGCATGTCGGGCGGGGTCGATTCGTCAGTTGCAGCGGCATTGCTCATCCAGCAAGGCTGGCAGGTCGAAGGCCTGTTCATGAAAAACTGGGAAGAAGATGACGGCAGCGAGTATTGCACGGCACGCGAAGACTTAGCCGATGCTCAAGCGGTGGCCGACAAACTCGGCATACATCTGCATAAGGCCAATTTCGCCGCAGAATATTGGGATGGTGTTTTCGAGCACTTTTTGGCGGAATACGCCGCTGGCCGCACACCCAACCCTGACATTCTGTGCAATAAAGAAATAAAGTTTCGCGCCTTTCTCGACTACGCCATGATGCTTGGCGCTGATTATATTGCCACTGGCCATTACGCCCGCCGCGACGAACAACAGCCTGCACGGTTGCTTCGTGGACTCGACAGCAATAAAGATCAAAGCTATTTTTTACACGCCGTAGCTGGCGAGCAACTAGCGA
>CAXIBK010000184.1:0-3753 GCA_964022225.1 uncultured Paraperlucidibaca sp. | reverse complement strand
CTCGACGAGCCCGCCAAACCATGTCGCAAGCAATTTCACTAAATGCTGTTGTACCACCAGAGCTTGCCGGTTGCCGTATTGACCAAGCCGCTGCCTCACTTTTCGCTGAATATTCGCGCGAACGCCTGAAACAGTGGATTCAAAATGGCATGCTGACCTGCAATGGCGAGCAGCGCAAACCCAAAGAAAAAGTTTTGGGCGGCGAGCAGTTGGTTATCGAGGCGCTACTTGAAGAAGAGACCCAAACTAAGCCCGAAGATATTGCGCTCAATATCGTCTATGAAGACAGCTATCTGATGGTGATCAACAAGCCTGCGGGCTTAGTGGTGCATCCTGGCGCAGGTAATCACACCGGCACTTTGATGAATGCGCTCCTGCATCATCAAGCCAATTTAGTGAACCTGCCGCGCGCAGGCATTGTGCATCGCCTAGATCGTGACACCACGGGTCTGATGGTTGTCGCCAAAACGTTGCCAGCCCATACGCATTTAGTGGCTCAGCTCGCCAGTAAGCTGGTGTATCGCGAATATGAAGCGGTGGCATACGGGCAAATGACCGCAGGCGGCACTGTCGATGCGCCTATCGATCGCCATCCACATGACCGTGTGCGAATGGCTGTTGTAGCTGGCGGGCGAAATGCCGTAACGCAATACCGTATTTTGCAGCGTTACCCCAATCACACACACTTACGCATTCAGCTAGAAACCGGTCGCACCCACCAAATTCGAGTGCATATGGCGCATATCGGTAATGCCTTAGTCGGTGATCCGGTATATTCCCGCTTGCGCTTTCCTAAAGGTGCATCGCCAGAGCTGCAAGACACGATGCGCGAGTTTGGTCGACAGGCCTTGCACGCACGCCGACTAGGTTTAGTGCATCCAGCCACTGAAGAGCAATGTTTGTGGGAGTCGCCATTGCCGGAGGATTTCGAGGCACTTTTGGCGGCACTTAAAGCTGATGCAACGCGCGAGTAGTCTTGTGAACGAAATGAATAGTTCTGCTAGCTCGCCAAAACAGCTAGATCAATCGCAGCTGATTCGTGCCGACTGGCCAGCTCCGGCGCATGTGCAAGCGTGGGTAACCACGCGAGTTGGCGGCGTTAGCTCGGCACCATTTGATAGCTTAAATCTAGGCCATCATGTTAATGATGACGCCCAAGCCGTAGCTGAAAATCGCCAGCGTCTGACGAGTTTTTGCCACGCTTGCGGCAGCCGTGGTGAACTGGTTTGGCTTAATCAAATTCACGGTATCGATGTGCTTGAGCCCAGATCATCAGCATTGGATGAGCAGCCTGCCTGCACACCTATCGATGCCGATGCCAGCTCAACAATTCATCCCAGCACTGCTTTAGTAGTGATGACTGCCGACTGCCTGCCAGTGTTTTTCACCGACACCAACGGTGAGCGCGTTGCCGTGGCTCATGCCGGTTGGCGCGGCCTTTGTAATGGCGTTTTAGAAGCCACCGTTGCGACCTTCACGCCTGAGAAAAATGTGATGGCATGGTTGGGCCCAGCCATTGGCCCGAATAGTTTTGAGGTTGGTGAGTCAGTGCGCGAGGCATTTATCGCAGCGGCAACAGAGGATGAGCTAGAGGCCACAAAGGCAGCATTTTTGGCTAATAAGCCAGGTCACTACTTCGCAGACCTTTACCAGCTCGCACGCATACGCCTGCTGCGCGCCGGTGTCTCAGCAGTGTATGGTGGCGGTTTGGACACTTACAGCGAATCATCGCGTTTCTTTTCTTATCGCCGCGAAGCAGTCACGGGGCGGATGGCCAGTGTCATCTGGCGAAATCAGCCTAGCTAGACTGTGATTAAAACTAGTACAAATTTTGAGGAGTTGGCATGACGCCAATGGTAGTTGTTTATCACAGCGGTTTTGGCCATACCGAACAAGTCGCACGATGCGTCGTCAATGGCGCCAATCGTGTTGCTGGCGTGCAAGCCCAAGCCATGTCAGTAGATGATATTGATTGGGAGGCGTTAGCCGCTGCCGAGGCCATTGTGTTTGGCGCGCCAGTCTATATGGGCAGCGTTTCTGCCACGTTTAAACAGTTTATGGATGACAGTTCGCGCACGTGGTTTGCTCAAGGCTGGCAGGACAAAATCGCTGCGGGCTTTGTTAATTCCGGTGCCTTAAGTGGCGACAAACAGGTTGCGCTGCAGCAGTTGCAAACATTCGCCGGCCAGCACGGCATGCTTTGGGTCAATTTTGCCTTGCAGCCCAGTGGCACTGGCCCCACCGACTTAAATCGCCTCGGTTCTTATTCAGGCTTAATGACGCAGGCCGATAACGAAGCGCCAGAACATACGCCACCGCAAGGTGATCGCGACACGGCCGAAGCGTTTGGCCAACATATTGCCGAGCGCACGGTGCGTTGGCAGCGTGGCGCTAAATAGCGCAAGCATCAACGCCCGCCCTTGAAATTCATCGATAGACCCCTCAAATCATAGACATCAGCGCATTTCGCGCGTGGACATGAGGGTCATTCGATGCGCTTAGATCGCCTAACCGCCACATTACAAACTGCACTTTCCAATGCTCAGTCAGCAGCTGTTGGTCGTGACCATAACAGCCTAGATCCTGTGCATTTACTGGATGCTTTATTAACGCCCGCCGATAGCGCCATTGCGCCGATGATTTCGCAAGCGGGCGGTCAGCTGCCACGCCTGCGCACGGCTATCAATAAAGCGCTCGATGATCTGCCGCGCATCGCCAAATCCAGTGGCGAAATGGCACCAAACGCTGACCTGATGCGTGTGCTAAACCTTGCCGATAAGCTTGCGCAAGACAAAAATGACAGCTTCATCGCCAGTGAATGGGTGTTGCTCGCCTGCATCGACGCCAATACCACAGCGGGTAAATTACTCACACAGTCGGGCGTAACGCGCGACTCTTTGAGCAAAGTCATTGACGCCTTGCGCGGTGGTGAAAACGTCAACAGTGCAGGCTCTGAAGAGCAGCGCCAAGCCTTAGAAAAATACACCATAGACCTCACTGAACGCGCTCGGGCGGGCAAGCTCGATCCTGTCATTGGTCGTGATGAAGAAATTCGCCGCACGCTGCAAGTGCTGTCGCGGCGTACCAAAAATAATCCTGTTCTCATTGGTGAGCCTGGCGTCGGCAAAACCGCCATCGTAGAAGGTTTGGCGCAGCGCATCGTCAATGGCGAAGTGCCTGATAGCCTCAAGTCCAAAAGCGTTTTATCGCTCGATATGGGTGCGCTCATTGCCGGGGCTAAATTTCGTGGAGAGTTCGAAGAGCGCCTAAAGTCAGTACTCACCGCCTTGGCTAAGCGCGAAGGCCAAGTCATTTTATTTATTGACGAAATCCACACCATGGTTGGCGCAGGTAAAGCCGAAGGCGCGATGGATGCTGGCAATATGCTCAAGCCCGCACTGGCTCGCGGTGAGTTGCATTGCGTTGGTGCGACCACGCTCGATGAGTATCGCCAGTACATTGAAAAAGATGCCGCACTTGAGCGTCGTTTCCAAAAAGTTCAAGTCGATGAGCCCAGCGTGGAAGACACTGTAGCCATTCTTCGCGGTTTGAAAGAGCGCTATGAGCTGCACCATGGTGTCGACATTACCGACCCGGCGATTATTGCTGCCGCGCGCTTGTCGCATCGCTACATTAGTGATCGCAAGCTGCCCGACAAAGCCATCGATCTAATTGATGAGGCGGCATCGCGCATTCGCTCGGAAATGGATTCACGCCCGGCGCCCATGGACCGTCTAGACCGCCGCCCCATCC
>CAXIBK010000183.1:0-3763 GCA_964022225.1 uncultured Paraperlucidibaca sp. | reverse complement strand
GGCGGAGAGTAAGGGATTCGAACCCTTGAGGGGCTTTTGACCCCTACTCCCTTAGCAGGGGAGCACCTTCGGCCTCTCGGTCAACTCTCCGTCAAGGTGGGCGATGATACATAGGCACGGCCTGATTGGAAAGCCTAAAAGTGCACTAAATGGGCGAAAACTGGTCAAAGCGTTGGCAGCGGGCATCATGTCAACTTGAGGCATCCGCAAGCGTCCGTATAATGATCACTTTTATTGCAATGAGATTTATATGTTTGATTTATCGCAAAAATGGTTGGGGAATTCGTTAGAGGCTTGGGCTTACGCTTTGGCGTTGGCTGTCAGCATCAACGTAGTGATGGGCTTGATTAAGTGGGTCATTGTGACCCGAGGTGCAAAGCTCGCTGCGCGCACCACCAGCAATTTCGATGACGCCTTGGTGTCGATAGCCTCGCGCACTAAGCAAACGCTGATTTTTGGTGTCACGTTAATGATCGGTACTCGCTACTTAGAGCTATCCGATCAGATTGATAAAACGCTATTAGGCATTGCCACTGTGGCGGGCTTCATGCAGTTTGGCCTTTGGCTAAGTGGTGCATTGAGCTTTTGGGTTGAGGCGTATCGCAAGAAAAATAATGATGGAGCGGCCGCCACTAGCCTAAGTGCCATGTATTTCATGGGCCGGCTAATTTTATGGGCTGTCGTGCTCATGCTGATGCTGAGTAACTTGGGGGTGGATGTAACAGCTCTTGTGGCTGGCCTCGGCGTTGGCGGTATTGCGGTGGCATTGGCGGCGCAAAACATCTTAGGCGATTTATTTGCCAGTTTGTCGATTGTGATTGATAAGCCATTTGTCATTGGCGATACGATCTTGGTCGATAGCTACTTCGGAACAGTTGAGCATGTGGGCCTGAAAACGACGCGTTTACGCAGTGTCACAGGTGAGCAAATCATTTGCTCTAACAGTGATTTGCTGAAAACGCGTATTCGTAACTTTCGCCGTATGCAAGAGCGCCGCATGTTGTTTGGCTTTGGCGTGACTTATCAAACGCCGGCAGCGCAGCTAGAAAAAATCCCCAATATGGTGAAGGAAATCATTGGCTCTGTTCCCAAGGCGCGCTTTGATCGTGCGCACTTCCGCAGTTTTGGCGGCTCCTCGCTAGATTTTGAGGTGGTGTATTGGATGACTGAGCCAGATTACGCCGTCGGTTTAGGGGTTCAGCAGGACATTAATTTGGCGCTCTTCAAGCGTTTTGAAGATGAAGGCATCGAGTTTGCGTACCCAACACAAACCCTGTTTGTGCAGCCGCAAAGTAAAGAACCATTACATGTGAAGATTGCCGCAGCGAGTGGTGGTGCGGCATAGGCTGATGCCTTGAGCCATCACTGTCTTGATGATTTCGCAGACATAAAAAACGGGCCATCAGGCCCGTTTTTTTATTGCTCACAATTTATGGCGCGGTAGGTGTGGTAACTGTTGGGTTTGCACCAGTTACGAGGCTAAGGCCGATGTAAGTTTCATTTTCTAAAGTAGGCAAGTTTGTCAGTCTAGTTGCAGCGCTGCCAGTGCCATTGAGCGTGCTATCGATAGCATAGACAGATGGTGTGCCGTCAACAGTGAAGACTGCTACGCCTTGATTGTTGGCGGGGTTGATGTCGTAGCCATTTACATCGCTAATACCGATAACACCTAAGCCGCGCACTGTTGTTACAGCGCCCGCGTTAGCGTCTAGCGCGTAAGTACTTAGTTTATCGAGGCCAAATAGTCGAGTGCTGCGAGCGCTTGTTTTTGGGCCTTCATCTGTATAAGCAGCGCCAGTAATAGATGGCGCTGTGCATGGTGCTGGTTGGCAGTTTATCGACCCGTCAGTTGTAACAAGTGCCGTTGGTGCGGCAGGGCTCGTTGTAATATCAGGGTCTGCCTCGGCACCTGGAGTGATGGTGACACGTAAATTAGTTCCGTCATTGCCAATGATGCGTAGCTTATCAACGGTGGGGTTGAAATCGATGGTGTACTTAGCTGAGCTTAATAGACCTGTATACGGACTGCTGTTATCAGAAGGGTCTGCTGATAGTGTTCCAAGGCGCAGAATAAGCTGGCCATCGATGCGTATAATTCTGCCTTCGTTTCCTATACGCGTGAGTGCATAGAGTTTGCCTTCGGCATTACGGTAGTCGATATCAATAATTTGTTCGCTAATGTCTAAGAGTCTGGAAGAGTGACCTGTGACATTAGGCGCTACAGCATTACGACCAATAGCAATAACCGATCGAGCATATTCCGTGTCATCTAAATCGACGCCAATGATGCGATTATTGCTAGTCAGCAGATAAGCATTGGCAGGTGTGACTTGAATGCGCGGGCCATCAGATGAGCCGCCGCCGCAGGCGCTAAGCAAGCCGCCAGTGGCGATGAGCGCGATCGTATAGGCCATGGGTTTTGCTGAAAATCGAATTGACATAAAGTGTCCTGAACTTAGCGCAGCAGTTGCGCGTGGTGATTAAGGTGGTCAGCGACAAAGCTGCTGATGAAATAATAGCCGTGATCATACCCGCTCTGACGGCGCAACGTTATCGGCTGATCAGCGGCGAGACAGGCGGCTTCGAAGCGCTCGGGGTTGAGCTGATTGGAAAGAAATTGATCATCCAAGCCTTGATCAACGAGCAGAGTAGAGCTGCGTTTACCATCTTCGACTAAGGCGGTGGCATCAAATGCGCGCCAGCTTTGGCGGTCATTGCCTAAGTAGCGACTAAACGCTTTTTCACCCCATGGACATTCGCTGGGAGCAGCTATGGGTGCAAAGGCCGAGACCGATTGAAAGCATTTCGAGTGATTCAGGCCAATGACGAGTGCGCCGTGGCCACCCATTGAGTGGCCCATGATGCCGACGCGATCGGCGCGCACAGAGAAATTGGCAAGAATGAGCTCACGCAACTCCAGCACATAGCTGCCCATGCGGTAATGCTTCGCCCACGGCTGTTCAGTGGCATCGATATAGAAGCCTGCGCCAACGCCAAAATCCCAGCTTTCACGATCACCGGGCAGCTCAATATCGCGCGGGCTGGTGTCGCAGGTCACCAGCATCAAGCCGAGTTCGGCGGCAACGCGCTGAGCGCCAGCTTTGATCATGAAGGTTTCTTCCGTGCAGGTTAGGCCCGCAAGAAAAAATACCACTGGCACTGGGCCTTCTGCAGCCTGTGGCGGCTGATACACGGAAAAGCGCATGGGCAGGCCGATGCTGCTGGAGTCGTGTGTGTAGAAGCCTTGTATGCCAGCAAAGCAGCGATGCTGACTACGAACGGTAAAGACTTCGCTGGCGGTCAAAAATGCCACGTTAGAACTCCACCACCGAGCGTATCGATTCGCCGCGCTTCATCAGCTCAAAGCCTTCGTTGATGTCTTCGAGTTTGAGCTTGTGGGTGATTAACGAGTCAATATTGATTTTGCCTTCCATATACCAGTCGACGATTTTCGGCACATCGGTACGGCCGCGCGCACCACCGAAAGCCGAGCCTTCCCATTTGCGCCCAGTCACCAGTTGGAATGGCCGTGTGCTGATTTCCGCGCCGGCCTCCGCTACACCGATGATGATGCTGCGACCCCAGCCTTTGTGCGTGCATTCGAGGGCATCGCGCATGACTTTGGTATTACCGATGCATTCGAAGCTGTAATCGGCACCACCATCGGTCAGCTGAACAATGGTATCGACGACGTTTTCAACTTCTTTCGGGTTGATGAAATGCGTCATGCCGAATTCGCGGGCCATCTTTTCACGCTCAGGGT
>CAXIBK010000182.1:0-3809 GCA_964022225.1 uncultured Paraperlucidibaca sp. | reverse complement strand
CGATTATGCAGGGGATTCGTGACTGGGATTATCAGCCGGTGGTGGAAGAGGATGTTGCTAAGTAATTACTGTTAAACAGCTAATCAAGTCGTTTAATACGCACAAAAAAGCCGAGACTCAATGAGCTCGGCTTTTTTGTGCGCTGTCGAAAAGGCTTAGCCTTCAATAGCTTTCTTAATGCGGTTCAACGCATCCTCAAGCACGCTAGGTGCTGTGGCGTAGGAGATGCGCATATGACCGTCGAGGCCAAAAGCTGAGCCTGGCACCACGGCAACACCAACGGTATTAAGCAGGTGTTCAGAGAAGGCGAGGTCGTTTTCTAAGCCGAGCTTGGCAATTGCACCTTCCACATTGGCGAAGGCGTAGAACGCACCATCGGCTGCTGAGCAGGAAATACCTTCAATCTTGTTCAGGGTCTCTACCACATAGTCGTGGCGTTCTTTAAAGGCTTTAACCATGGGCACTAAAACGTCTTGTGGGCCGTTGAGTGCAGCCTCAGCCGCTGCTTGAGAGATTGAGGTTGGGTTTGACGTCGACTGCGATTGCACATTTTTCATCGCGTTGATGAGCTTGACCGGGCCAGCGGCATAGCCAATGCGCCAGCCAGTCATGGCATAGGCTTTCGACACGCCATTTAGCACGATAGTGCGGTCATACATATCAGGCGCAACGGTGGCGATGTTTTCATATTTTTCAGACGTCCAGATGATGTGTTCATACATATCATCGGTCGCAATTAAAATCTGCGGATGTTTACGCAGCACGTCCACTAAGGCTAACAGCTCAGCTTTGGTATAGACCATGCCGGTTGGGTTAGAAGGTGAGTTCAGCACCAGTAGACGTGTTTTGGGGGTAATGGCAGCTTCAAGTTGAGCCGCGGTGATTTTGTAGCCCTGCGACTGTGGGCATTCAACGATCACTGGCTTGCCTTCAGCAATGATCACCATATCGGGGTAGCTTACCCAATATGGTGCAGGAATGATGACTTCGTCACCGGCGTTGAGCAGCGCTAAAGACATATTGAAGAAGCTTTGTTTGCCACCGCACGACACCAAAATTTGATTGGGCGCGTAGTCGAGGCCTTGATCGCGTTTGAACTTGGCGATGATGGCTTTTTTCAATCCGGGTGTGCCGTCAACGGCAGTGTATTTGGTTTTGCCCTGCGCAATGGCTTCAACAGCAGCCGCTTTCACGTGCTCTGGCGTGTCGAAATCTGGTTCGCCAGCACCTAAGCCAATAATGTCTTTACCCGCTGCTTTTAACTCAGCAGCTTTATTGGTAACTGCAAGCGTTGGCGAGGGTTTGATGCTGAGTACACGATTCGACAGTTGGATATCCACAGACGACTCCTTGGCCTTTTGGGCATGGTCTAAGAGGGCAAAAAACGGCTCACATCTTACCTGATTCAGCCCGCAGTGAATACCTGAGTCCCGAGCATTGGTGTTAGTAATGGCGTGGCACCGGCCTCGCGTATCTCGTCTAAAAAACCGAGTAGATCGACGCCGGGGAGTAAATCTGGCTCCGCTTCAAGCGGCGTTACCATGGTGTCCCAATGACAGGGAATGACCCAGCGTGGGCGCAGTAGGCTAATGGCATCGCGGACATAATTTGGTCGTGCTTGGCGGCCAATGGCGCATAAGCAGAGGACATCGCAGCGCTGACCTTGCAGCTGCTCATTGATAAAGTCAGCGGAGTCTATGTGCATGATTTTTAATGAGCCAGTGTCGACTAGCCAATTCAATACCAAACCATGACGCAATTCATGCATGCGCGGTGGCCACGGCGGTGGTGCGCTGAGATCGCCGGGGAATGGAATTCGCCCCATGATTTTGCCATGCAATGACGGTAGGCCACGCACGGTCCATGGCCCAGAGGCGATGTCTTCATTGCCATTAGTGGCGAGTAGTTGTGATTCGGGTAGGCCTGCGGCAAGGCCTACTTGGCGCGTGGCTTGTGAGCCTATTAAACGCGCGCCAGTTTGTTTGCAGAGATCAGGGCCATCGAGAATATGGTCATGATGGGCGTGGCCGATGAGCACGTCATCGGCGTGTGGGATGTGCTTTTTGATGAGCTCGGCGTTGGGTATTAAGCGTTGTGTGAGCGAGGCAATGATGCCGGGGCGGGTCAGGTACGGGTCGAGCACGATGGTGCGTTCGCGATGGCTAAGCACGAAGCCAGCTGTGCCGAGATAGCGGATGCGGAGGGCATTTGAGTGCTGTGTGCTTGTAGCGCTATCTGAGCTGTTTTCAGGATCGGCTAGCGCGTGAGGCTGCTCAGAGATGACATAGGGCAGAAGCTGGCGTGGTGCCAATCCGATGAGTTTCTTCCAAGCTGCCATGACCATCTCCTGTTTTTTAACCACCGTTTATTTTAGCCGCTGCGCCCAGCCACATACGCCGCAGTCAAGGCATCTTGCGGATGCTCAAAGACCTGCTGGCAAGCGCCGAACTCGATTAAGCGGCCTTGCTGTTCGCGTGTCCAGAAAAATGCCGTGTAGTTAGCAATGCGCCGCGCCTGCGCCAGATTATGCGTGACAATGATGACGGTATAGCGACCACTTAAGCGCTTAATTAGCTCTTCCACCACGCTCGCCGAGAGCGGGTCGAGAGCACTGCAGGGCTCATCCATGAGTAAGATTTCGGGCTCCAACACCAGCGCGCGAGCAATGCACAGGCGTTGTTGTTGACCGCCAGATAAGCGCAAGGCGGGACTATGCAAGCGCTCGGCGATTTCATCCCAGAGACCGACATCGCGCAGGGCTATTTCAATGCGGCGCTCGCGTTCGGCTTTATTGCGCACGCCATGCTCGCGTAAGGCTAAGTCGAGGTTGCGATGAATGCTGAAAGGAAAGGGGTTGGGGCGCTGGAAAATCATGCCAATGCGGCGGCGCAAATTCAGTGCATCGATGCTGGCAATGTTCAGCCCATCTAGCAAAATTTCACCGCCTACTTGGCAGTCTGGTAGATGTTCACTGAGGCGATTGAGGCTGCACAGCAAGCTGGTTTTGCCGCAGCCCGAGGGGCCAATCAGCGCCGTGATGCAGCCGCGTGGAATATCCAAACTGACCTGTGAAAGCACAGTGTCTGCGCCATAACGCACACTGACATTGCTCAGGCTGAGATGCGCTTTCGGCTCGCAGCAGGCCTGCGTCTCAATGAGATCACCGAGGCTGGTGGCGTTCATATGCGTATGCTCCCGCGTAACCATCGGGTGCCGACCAGCGTTGCTGCGCCATTGACCAGCAGCAACACGCTAATAAGCACTAAGGCGGTGGCGTAGGCATTGGCATCGCCACCGGTGACATTCATCGATAAATCATAGATATGCAGCGCCATGACGCGACCAGAATCGAACATCGATTCAGGGTAGCGATCGACATAGCCACTGGTAAACAGCAGTACGGCGGTCTCGGCTAAGATGCGTCCGATGCTGAGCATGAGGCCCGCGAGTATGGCCGGCATGGCCACGGGCAGCAGCACGCAGCGCAAGACGGCGGTGCGCGATAAGCCGAGTGCTAGCGCGCCGCGTTGCCAGTCGGCAGGGACGGCTGCCAAGCCCATCTCGGTGGTGCGAATGAGTAGCGGCAAAATCATGCAGGCCAGCGTGAGGCCGCCGGAAAGGATGGAGAACCCCATGCCCATCCAGATGCAAAAACACGCGGCACCAAAGAGGCCGAAAACGATGGAAGGCACGCCGGCAAGAGTGTCGAGCAAGAGTCTTACTGTGCGTGATAATCGCCCGCCGCCGGCGGTGAAACTGTGCAGCCAGAGTGCGCGGCCAAGGCCAAGCGGCAGCGCCACTGCGAGTGC
>CAXIBK010000181.1:0-3909 GCA_964022225.1 uncultured Paraperlucidibaca sp. | reverse complement strand
GCCGACAAATGCTGGTACTCGACCTGCCTGGCGCCTACAGCCTCAATGCCACTAGCCCTGACGAAGCGATCACACGCGCTGTTTGTCTTGGTGAGCTTGTCGATGAGCCAGCGCCTGATCTTATAGTCTGCGTTGCCGATGCCACCAACTTGCGCCTGCATTTGCGCTTTGTGCTTGAGGCCATGCGCTTGGGTCGGCCAATGATTTTGGCGCTAAACATGATGGATGCTGCGAAACGCCGCGGCATTACCATTGATGTTGCTGCGCTGAGCGCGACTTTGGGCATTGAGATTGTAGAAACCATAGCTACACGCCGCGATGGCGTAAATGCGCTGTTGCAAACGCTAGATAAACCACTCACTCGCCAGCTACCAGAGCCTGTTGCCGGCGACTTACACCAAGCCGTGCGCGATATGTTGGCCGCCTGCGTGATGATGCCGCGCACCACTGATGCTCGCGACGATGCCATCGATGGCGTGGTGCTACACCCCATCTTCGGCTTAGCGCTGCTGGCCGTATTGATGTTTTTTATCTTCCAAGCCGTGTTCTCTTGGGCCGAACCATTCATGAACGGCATCGAACTCGGCATTGGCGAGCTTGGCGCCCTCAGCACGCAATCATTGCCCGATGGCCTTTTGCGCAGCTTACTCAACGACGGCATTTTCGCCGGCGTCGGCAGCGTATTAGTGTTCTTGCCGCAAATTCTCATCTTATTTTTCTTCATTCTGCTGCTCGAAGAGTCCGGCTACTTGCCACGCGCCGCATTTTTGCTCGACCGCCTGATGTTCAAGGCCGGCCTCACTGGCCGCGCCTTTATTCCACTGTTGTCGAGCTTCGCCTGTGCCATTCCCGGCATCATGGCCACACGCAGCATTTCCGACCCTCGTGATCGTCTCACCACTATCATGGTCGCGCCGCTGATGACCTGCTCCGCGCGCTTACCGGTCTACACTGTGCTAATCGCAGCGTTTATTCCTGCGCAGACGGTTTGGGGCGTTTTGAACCTGCAAGGCATCGTTTTATTTACCTTATATTTCGGCGGCATCGCCAGTGCCTTACTGGTCGCCTACGTTATGAAATGGCTGCAATCTGACCGCAGCGAACACGCGCTTTTGCTCGAACTGCCCAGCTATCGCCTGCCTGACTGGCGCAGCATTGCCATCGGCCTTTATGAGCGCATGATGATCTTCGTTAAACGCGTCGGTGGCATCATTTTCGCTGTGACCATGTTGCTCTGGTTTTTGGCCAGCTTCCCTGGCGCACCAGCTGATGCGGTTGGGCCAGCCATCGACTACAGCTACGCCGGCCAACTCGGCGCATTTTTAGCGGTAGTTTTTGCGCCTATCGGCTTTAACTGGGAAATATCCATCGCCCTAGTACCCGGCCTTGCCGCACGCGAAGTCGTCGTTGCAGCGCTGGGCACGGTCTATTCCATGTCTGGCAACGAAGACTTGGTCGCCAACCAACTCAGCACACTAATTTCTCAGCAATGGTCGCTGGCCACCGGCTTATCACTCTTGGTGTGGTTTATTTTCGCACCTCAATGCTTGTCGACTCTCGCCACCGTGCGCCGTGAAACCGGCTCATGGCGTACTGTTGGCATCATGACTGCGTACTTGTTTGGGCTTGCTTATTTAGCCTCATTCATTACCTACCAACTAGCCCTGGCGCTGCTTTGAACACCGAGCTCTTACTGCAATGGCTGGTGATTGCGCCGCTGATGCTATGGAGCACTTGGCGGGTAGCGAAGCAGTTTGCGCCCAGAACTATAGCGGCCATGCAAAATCGAATAGCCCAAGCACTGGTCAAGCGCGGCTATCAAAAACTAGGCGGTTGGATGCAAAGTGGTAGCACTGATGCCGGCTGCGGCAGTGGCTGCTCTAGCTGCAATGCCTGTGGGCCATCAACACCCACAACGGCTGCCGATGTATCAGAGAGACCTGTCCGCTGGCGCGACAACGGGGGGCGCTAAAGGCTTAGATGGCAATGCCATTGCCTGTGCCAATGTGTGATAAAACGGCGGGCTGAAAATTCGTGCAATGAGCGACGACAATATTGTTACGGCCATTAGGCTAAGCACCATCTCATGGCCATCGATCATTTCCATCACGATGATAAATGACGTAATTGGCGCCTGTGTAACGCCAGCCATAAAAGCGGCCATGCACAAAGCATAAATACTGCCTGCCACTGCAATATCGCTAAATAGCGGCATCAGATTGTTACCTATGCCAGCGCCAATAGCCAAACTCGGCGCGAAGATGCCACCAGGTATGCCACTGAAATATGACAGCACCATCGCCAATAGTTTCGCTGGCGCGTAATACCATTCCACCACCACATCATTGTTAAGTATGGCCTGCGTGGTCAGATAGCCAGAGCCATGTATCTCGCCGTGCGTCATCAGCCCCAAAATGGCAACGAGCAAGCCGCAGATGCCGGCGAAAACAATCGGTCTGCCATGACGGATGCGACCAAACAGCCCAGTCCACGTTGTTGTCGAATAAAGCATTAAGCGACTCATGATTGCGCCAGCTGTCCCACAAACTACGCCGCAGACCATCACAGGCCAGATGATGCGATGATCAATCATAGTAACCGTTAAGTGACCAAAATACAGATAGTTACCTTGCATCGAGATGGATACTAAGCCGGCCAATACGATGGCCGTTAGCAAAACGCCATTAGTGCGCTGCTCAAAGCGACGTGAAAGCTCTTCGATGGCAAAAACAATACCCGCCAATGGCGTATTAAACGCCGCCGCAATACCCGCCGCTCCACCAGCCAGAATCATATCGCTAGCGCGAATACTGTGTCCTTGTGGCAGAAGTCGCCGGAATGCATACATGATGCTGGCGCCAATTTGTACCGATGGGCCTTCGCGACCTACTGAGAAGCCACCTGCCAATGCCAACGTACCTAGCCACACTTTCCCAAACGCGATGCGCAAGGATAAAAAACGACCACGATCAAGCGAGCCATCCTTAGTCTCTAATGCCGCAATCGTTTGAGGAATACCACTACCTTGAATGCCGGGGAACCAGCGGCTACTGATGGCAATGATTAGCATGCCAGCGAGGGGCGTAATCACTAAACCAGCCCAAGGACTGAGTGACTGTGCGTGGGCAAATAACTCGCCAGCCCAATCGCCTGCACGCGCGAACAAGACTATCACCGCGCCCGTGGCAACGGCTGCGCCCCAAACAACTAGGCGTTCTAACCATGCTTGCCACTGCGTTAGGCGTTGTGCTCGAAATGCGCGGGAAATCCCCTGCAATGACATCTCCCTTTCTTATTTAGTCAGTCTCTGCGTCCACATCTAGCGCTGCATAATCTTCACTACTCAATACTCTTCGGCCCGCCGCACTTTCCTGCGCACGCATGCAGGTCGCCAATTGCGCCAAAACATCGCGACCCATGGTTGCTGGATGGATGGCGAAGCCGCTGAGCTGGCGCGCATCATCACTGCCGACAGCCCACGCAGCAGCGATGGGCTTGGTGTTAAACCAGCCAACGTAAAGCATGGCATCTGAGCTTGGCGGCTGTGCAACCAGCGCCGGCTTAAAGCGTGCTAAACGCTCACTCAGCTCTGGCTCAAGTGGTAAGGAATGGGCTTTGGCGATCAGCGGCATGGCATCGGCTCATTAGACTTTTACTTAGTGTAAAACATGACGGCACGCTCAGGCCATGCAGTTTCCCGCGCACAGGGCTATAATGCATTTTTCCTTGACCAAGAAGAGGATGGGCATGAGCGCTCGCCAAGCAGAAGTGGTGCGTAACACGAGAGAAACCAAGATTCGCGTACGCGTGAATCTCGATGGTACAGGCCAGGGCAATCTGCATACCGGCATGGCTTTCCTCGACCACATGCTCGACCCAGACGTCGAGAAACAGCGGCCATTCGCCGGT
>CAXIBK010000180.1:0-3950 GCA_964022225.1 uncultured Paraperlucidibaca sp. | reverse complement strand
GGGCGCAACCGCTCGGTCGCAGCCTGGAGCGCCGCATCGCCCGCCGTCATGCCCACGGCGGCGGTAGCAATTAAGGTCGCTGGCCACAAAGTACGAACTTGTACGCCACGATCCCCGGCCTCTTTCTGAAAGCCTAAGCTGAGCAGCGTCATGCCGTATTTGGTGCTGGTGTAAGGCGCAAACGCACCTAACCAACCTGGGTCTAGATTAATTGGCGGACACAAGTTCAGTACTTGGCCACCGCTTTTGACTAGATGTGGCAAGCACTCGCGCATGGTAATCATTGGCGCACGCGTGTTAAGTGCATGCATCAAATCGAAATGCTTGGTTTGCGTGGCAGCAATTGGGGTTACGCCCAAAAACCCTGCGTTATTAACCAGTACATCGATGCCACCAAAATGCTCAACGGCCTGGGCAATTGCTGCAACTAGCTGTGCTTCTTCACGCGCATCGACAACCAAGGCCAGCGCACGCCCACCTGCTGCTTCAATTTCTTCAGCAACGCTATGCACTGTGCCTGGCAAACGTGCATGCGGCTGATCGGTCTTGGCCGCGATGACTACATTGGCGCCTGCACGGGCAAAACGCAGCGCAATTTCACGCCCAATACCGCGGCTACCACCTGTCATAAATAGCGTTTTTCCCTGCCATGCACTCATACAGCACTCCTCATCTCAGATGTTTCTAGTGTTTGCCATCGCACCGGCAAGCCATCGGCTGGCGTCGGCAATGACGTAAAATTAATTGGCATACGATAGCTCGCGGCGACTGACCAGCGATAGCGCCGCAACAGGTGATAAAGAATGGTCTTCACTTCCATCTCGGCAAAATGCATACCGATACATTTATGCGCACCGCCGCCAAACGGAACGTACTGATACGGATGGCCTTTATGTTCGGCACGCTCCGGGCTAAAACGTTCGGGATCGAAACGCTCAGGACTTTGCCAATACTGCGGTAAATGGTGCGTAACCAACGGACTTATAATCACATAGGTTTTTGCCGGAATATCCATGCCAGCAAACTGGCAGGCCTTCAGTGTTCGTCGCGGCAATACATGCACCGGCGAAAGTAGGCGCAAAGACTCAAAAAACACCTGCTGCATGAGCGGTAGCGCCGCCAAATCGTCATAGCTCAGCGTAGCTTTATCCAAGGCCTGAGCCTCTTCGCGTAATCGCTGCTGCCATTCGGGGTGAATAGCCAGGTAATAACTCATCGAACTGAGCGCGATAGTGCTGGTGTCATGCGCGGCCATCATCAAGAAAATCATGTGATTAACGATGTCTTGATCTTGAAAGCCAATGCCGTTTTCGTCCTCGGCATTCAGTAGATAGCTGAATAAATCTGGCCCTAAATTGTCACGCTTCGACCCAATACGTTGGCGAAAAAACTGCTCCAACTCCTTCCGCGCCTGCAAACCGCGATGCCAACGCCCGCCCGGCACAGGAACGCGCACCAAGGCCGTGCCAGCGCGCACGCAATCAACAAAGGCGTGGTTAATCCGGTCAGCCTCAGGGCCAAGTTGCTCGCCCATAAATACTTGTGTGGCGATATCTAAAGTGAGCTTTTTCATCGCCGGATACAGCTTAAAGCGTTGCCGCGGATGCCAATTCGCGATGCCATTAAGCACCGCTTCATTCATCCCTTCTAAATAAGCTTCCATGGCTGGACGCTTAAACGCCGCCTGCATGATTCCGCGATGTTGACGATGCTCCATGCCATCGAGCAGCATAATGCCACGCGTAAAAAATGGCCCAATAAATGGTGTCCAGCCCTCGCCGCTAGAAAAAACATTACCTTCGTTTTTCAGCACAAAGGCGAGCGCATCAGGCCCGCTTAAGGCCAGCGAGCTGATGCCTAATGCTTTGCCACGCACCACAGGGCCATGACGCAAATGCATGTCGATGCCGCTGGAGATTGGCCGAAAGAAGAAGTTCAACGTTTGCCCCAAAATCGGCAAACCTCCTGCTTCAGGAATCCGCGAAAGCATGTCGCGGCGCTCTCGGCGCTCAGCTAGCCAGCTCATTTAGCAACACTCATGTCGACCGACCTAGCCGCACTGCGCTGATGCGCCAACTCAGCATCAACCACTCCTGCTGGACGCTGGCCTAAGCTCTGCTTCATAGCTATTTTTTGTAGTTTTCGCCCTCGCTTTTGCTGCGCCATATGCCAACTCGGTTTGATGCGCTGCCCCGTGTACAACACCGTGCGCGGCAGCAAAGTTAGCAGGGGAAACCACGGCTTAATAGTATTGGGCAGCCCAAGCTGCTGCATTTGCTCGGCGGTCAGAAAGTAGCGACTAATGCTTAAATGAATGTGATAAGCCACTTTGCGGCGCAGGTTTTCATGCGAGAGAAAGTGCCGCTCCAGTGGCTCTTTCGATAGCGCCAAGCCTAGCTCGCGACTTGTCCAATCTGGCGGGCTTTGCGTCATCAAGGCCGCGTGTAATAACACCGCGCCATCGCGCTCGTTGAAGCGCAGCCAACGCGCATCGACGCCCATGAGCCAACAGGCGTAACTCCACAACATCATCACCCCGCGAGACTCCCGTGGCGTTGCCTGCACGCCGAGCTTGCGCAGGCCGCCGAGCATGACCACGCTAAAGCCTAAATACGTCGCGGCCATATCGATCTGATTTAATGGCAAGCCCCAGACCGAATGATCCCAGTCCTCGCGCTTATCGAGCTGGCGACGCACCACCGCATGCACCATACGTACTTGCAGTGTGGTGGCGAAGCCGGGCCCAAAACGGCGTAAGCCATCAGGCTCAGTGCAGTCCATCCACCATTTGCCTGTTTCGCCCACACGCTGTGCGGTACCCCGTGTGAGTGCACCGGTCATCACTAAGGCTTGATTGAAGCCCGATAATAAATAGCCGCCCATAAGCGCTAAATCGCGCATGACTTGTAATGCTGTTAGGCCTGCGCCGTGAATAAAGCCCATACCCTCGTTGAGCAAGTCCCAGTCTAGCCATTCTGGCTCGGCTTCTATCTCTGCAAAAAACACGCGTAATGGTTCAGGGCAATCTGCAATGCTGTCGACACCTTTAGCTAACGCCTGAGCAAAGAGCTTACGCGCCGGCCCCATGCCATAACTCAGCATCCAGTCCAACAACGCATCCATGGCTGGATCACCAACCTGCAAATCCGCCACAGCAGCATCAAATTCGCCACGTGTGGGCGCTAACTCACGACCTAACATCATGCGTAATAAGAGCGGGGTTGGCCGCTGCGTCTTAGCAAATGGACGAACGCGACTCGGTACAGTGTTCGAAGCAGATAGTGTCGGCATGGCTTAGCTCGCCTATAGGAAGTCCTCAACCATAATGTGAAGCTATATTCGCATTCAATTCGTATTTCATTGAGCTCTCGCATGCGCAAAACATGACGGCGCATCTTGGGCTCCCTAGATCCGAGATTTCTAACTGAGCTGGATCAGACATGAGAAGTTGTCAATTTGTTGCGACCGTGTATATTTAAGGCATTACCGACAAATGGTGAGTTAGCCATGACATCTCAAGCAAAGATCCTTAACCAGGTTAATCGCCCAACACCGCGCCGCATGGACTTCGTCTTCGACGACAGCATTCCTATGGATTGGTTTGGCGGTAGCCCATTCAAGACTATGGTGCTCACTGCTTTATCGGCAACCTTCCCTGAGGGTGAGCGATTTTTTGTCGACTCCGTGCGCCATTATCAGAAGCGCGTTAGCCCCGACCTAGCCAAACAAGTCAGCGGCTTTATTGGCCAAGAGGCCCATCATGGCCGCGAGCACACTGCATTTAATGAGTTCATGGGTCGCAAAGGTTTGCCCATGGCCGAGATTGATGAGTTCGTGGAAAAAGGCATGAAGTTTATGCGCCGCAAATTATCACCCGAACGCCAACTTGCCATGACTTGTGCACTCGAACACTTCACCGCAATTTTGGCGGAAATGGCGCTAGAGAATCC
>CAXIBK010000179.1:0-3969 GCA_964022225.1 uncultured Paraperlucidibaca sp. | reverse complement strand
CCAGCTGCACTTCACACGCGCTTTGCCCCATGTTGCAGGCATTGCATGATTTCGCCGGCATTGAGTCGGCCTTGATGACG
This sequence comes from uncultured Paraperlucidibaca sp., assembly GCA_964022225.1. Classification (GTDB taxonomy): domain Bacteria; phylum Pseudomonadota; class Gammaproteobacteria; order Pseudomonadales; family Moraxellaceae; genus Perlucidibaca. The sequence continues at coordinate 3,889 of CAXIBK010000179.1, read as the reverse complement.
GAGATTCACGCCTTTACCTCCGATCAAGTGCTGCTCGACCATGTTCATCGCGACCCTCGCCGAGGCCGCGCTGGGGCTCACAATATGATTCCCACCACGTCAAGTGCGCTTGGCGTGGCGCGCAAAATATTTCCCGGCTTGGCAGATAAGATCGGCGGCTATTCTTTGCGTGTGCCAACACTAAACGTTGCTGCCATCGACCTCACCGTGCAACTCACGCGCGATGTTACCGTGGCCGATTTGCATCAAGCCTTTGTAGATTATGCGCAAGGCCCCGGCCTCGGCTGGATGAGCATTAATGATGAGCCCTTGGTATCGTCAGACTTTAACCATCGCGCCGAATCATTGATTGTCGACCTCACGCAAACCGAAGTTGTTGGGCGCCAAGTAAAAGTTTTCGCCTGGTATGACAACGAGTGGGGCTATGCCAACCGCCTGCTCGATCTCTGCCAGCGCATCGCCAGCCTGCCGCCCGCGCCAAAATATCCCGACGCCGCCGCTGTGCTGAGTGATGCTTAAATCGTCTTTGAATTAACTGTAGGAATGCCATGATGCCTGTTGTTGCCATGACTGAATTAGACCTGACCGCCAAGCGTGTGCTGATTCGCGAAGACTTAAACGTGCCAATGAAAGCTGGCGTGATTCGCTCCGATGCGCGCCTGCAAGCGGCACTGCCGACCATTCAGCAAGCCCTGAAACAAGGTGCTGCAGTTTTGGTTTGCTCGCACTTAGGTCGCCCAACCGAAGGTGAATTTAACGAAGAGTTATCACTAGCACCGGTGGCTGATTGGCTAAGCGAAAAGCTAGGCCAGCATGTGCCACTAGTGCGCGACTACTTGGCGGGAGTGGATGTCGCCCCAGGCCAAGTCGTGCTGTTGGAAAATGTGCGCTTTAACGTTGGCGAAAAGAAAAATGCCGACGCCTTAGCGCAGCAATATGCCGCACTGTGTGATGTATTCGTGATGGATGCTTTTGGCACTGCTCACCGTGCTGAAGGCTCAACGCATGGCGTTGCCAAATTCGCCGCAATGGCAGCAGCCGGCCCTTTATTGGCGGCTGAGCTGCATGCTCTTGGTCAAGCCTTAGATGCACCAGCTCGGCCAATGGCTGCCATTGTTGCTGGCTCGAAAGTGTCGACTAAACTAGATGTGTTGACGGCATTAAGCAGCCTCTGTGATCAGCTCATTGTTGGCGGCGGCATAGCTAATACCTTTTTGGCCGCTGCCGGTTTCCCTGTGGGTAAATCATTATGTGAGCATGACTTGCTCGACACCGCACGTGCCATCGCGGCGAAAGTCGATGTTCCGCTGCCTTCCGATGTTGTCGTGGCAGAGGTCACTGGCCCCATCGAAGACTTCATGGCTTTCGTGCAAGCTGCCACACCAGTAGTGAAAGCAGTTGCGGATGTTGGCCCCAATGACATGATTTTGGATGTCGGCCCCGACACCGCCAAACGCTTTGCTGAGTTATTAAAAGCGGCGAAAACCATTCTGTGGAATGGCCCTGTTGGCGTTTTTGAGGTCGATGCCTTCGGTGAAGGCACGAAAGCCTTGAGTTTAGCTGTGGCTGAAAGTAGTGCCTTCTCTATTGCTGGCGGTGGCGATACGCTAGCGGCCATTGATAAGTACGGCGTGGCCGATCGTGTGTCCTATATTTCCACTGGTGGTGGCGCATTTTTAGAATTCGTTGAAGGCAAGGAATTGCCCGCTGTGGCGGCTTTAAAAGCGGCCGCGGCAAAATAATTTAGGGTTTAACGCGGCGTACGTCGCATAGGAGAGATGATATGGCGCTGATTAGCTTACGCCAACTATTAGACCACGCCGCTGAGCATAGCTATGGCGTGCCGGCGTTTAACGTCAATAACTTAGAACAAATGCGCGCCATCATGGAGGCGGCTGCAAAAACTGACTCACCGGTGATCGTGCAGGCCTCGGCCGGTGCGCGCAAATACGCGGGCGCGCCATTTTTGCGCCACTTAATTTTGGCAGCCATTGAAGAGTTTCCGCACATTCCTGTGGTGATGCACCAAGACCACGGCACCAGTCCAGCCATTTGCCAGCGCTCCATCCAGCTTGGTTTTAGCTCGGTCATGATGGACGGCTCGCTAGGCGAAGATGGAAAAACGCCAACTAGCTACGAATACAACGCTGGTGTTACTCGCCGTGTAGTCGAGATGGCGCATGCTTGTGGTGTGTCAGTAGAAGGCGAAATCGGCTGCTTAGGCTCGCTAGAAACCGGTATGGCTGGCGAAGAAGATGGCGTGGGTGCCGAGGGCATTTTGGATCATTCACAAATGCTGACCGACCCCGAAGAGGCCGCGCGTTTCGTGCAAGACACTGGTGTTGATGCTTTAGCGATCGCCATTGGCACCTCGCATGGTGCGTACAAATTCACGCGCCCACCCACCGATGACATTTTGGCGATTGATCGCATTAAAGAAATTCATGCGCGCATTCCCAACACGCATTTGGTCATGCATGGCTCATCGAGCGTGCCGCAGGAGTGGCTGCAGATCATCAATCAATATGGTGGTGATATTAAAGAGACTTACGGTGTGCCCGTGGAGCAGATCGTTGAGGCGATTAAGCATGGTGTGCGTAAAGTGAATATCGACACTGATTTGCGCTTGGCATCGACCGGCGCGATTCGCCGTCATATGGCCGAGCATCCTGCTGAATTCGATCCACGCAAGTTCTTTAAAGACACTATCGTGGCCATGCGCGATGTGTGCGTTGATCGCTATGTCGCCTTTAATTGCGCCGGCCAGGCCAGCAAAATTCGTCCATTATCTTTAGACGCGATGACTGAGCGTTATATTCGCGGCGAGCTGCGCCAACAGGTGCAATAAGCTGAGCTGTTCTAGTCGGCATGAAAGCTGCTTAATTGCTTCATAAAAAAAGCCCGCTTAGCGGGCTTTTTTTTATGTCTTAAATCGGCATCACGATGCGCTAAGTCATCTTCGTGCTAAAAGCGCTAAGCTTCAAAGTTCTAGGTCTTAATGCACCATGCCTTAAAGCCCAAACCAACGGCGCTCACGAGTTTTGCGAATCTCTTTCTCATCCTGAAACTCAACCAAGCCAGTTTTCAAATCCATCATTTTTAATGTGAATTTGTAGTACTGATCGCGCGTGCTGCCATCTTGCTTGGCGATGCCCGATAAGTTGCCGTAAATCATATAACGTGCGCCGATTTGCTGACCCATTTTCACCGACTGGCGCTCGTCGACTAGGCCGCTATTGCGCTGATAGTCAAACTGGCGCGCAACTTCGGCGACCACACTCATATCGACGAAGCGGAAGCGGCCGGACTTAATCAGCTGCGTGCTAATGGTGTCAGTCACCGATTCGGTATCGATGTGCTCAGCGGTTTTATTGCGAATAGCATCGACAAAAAGTACTGGACGGCCATCACGGGTGATATTCATCACCGCAGGCGAGTTGAGCAAGTCATCGACCATTTTTGCGCTAATAAGCTGAAGGTCGGTGGAGCCAAAATCGGTGTTCACGGTTTCGACTGCGCGAGCATCGCCGTATTGTACTGAGGCGCAGCCGGTAATAGTCAGTACCGCTAGTGCTACAGGCAAGCACAGTGCTTTTAAGGGAATATTCATTAGTTAACTCCTGGGCAATGCCCGTTTATAACGGATAAATCCGACTGTAGCTGACACGTGGCGAGGTCACCACATGCACAAGTGTGATTTTGCCGGCGCGAACCGGCACGATAAGCGGCTGCTCGCCGGAGATACTGAGGCGATGATCGCCAGCGCTAACGCGTTGACGTGAAACATAAATCTGCGCTGGCAGATTGCTCCATTGACGCAAATCAGGACGCTCGCTAAGTAGACTGTAAATCGTGCCGAGTAGGCCAAGGCCGGGCGATTTTTCATTAA
>CAXIBK010000178.1:0-4010 GCA_964022225.1 uncultured Paraperlucidibaca sp. | reverse complement strand
CCGCGCGAAAAAGAGCCGCTGATGCCCGGCGACCCTAATCTCGAATGGCGCCTGCGTTCATTGATTCGCTGGAATGCCTTGGCGATTGTCATGCGCGCCAACCAGAACAATGACGATGAGCTTGGCGGACACATCGCCACCTTTGCCTCGTCGGCCACACTTTACGATGTGGGCTTTAACCATTTTTTCCGTGCCCCAAATGACGAGCAGCTTGGCGATCTTATTTATTATCAAGGCCACTCGGCACCAGGCATTTACGCGCGCTCATTTTTAGAAGGTCGCTTAAGTGAAGAGCAGCTTAGCCGCTATCGTCGTGAAGTTGGCGGTGGTGGTTTGCCGAGCTATCCGCATCCTTGGTTGATGCCGGACTACTGGCAATTCCCAACAGTTTCCATGGGCCTAGGTCCAATCATGTCGATCTACCAAGCCAACGTAATGAAGTACCTAATCAATCGCGAATTGCTACCAGATCAAGGCCGCAAAGTATGGGCGTTCTTGGGTGATGGCGAGATGGATGAGCCAGAGTCTTTAGGCGCTATCGCCTTAGCTGGCCGCGAAAAACTCGACAATCTTATCTTCGTTATCAACTGCAACTTGCAGCGCCTTGATGGGCCTGTGCGCGGCAACGGCAAAATCATTCAAGAGCTTGAGTCGGTGTTTCGTGGCGCTGGCTGGAAGGTTATCAAAGTTGTTTGGGGTAAAAAGTGGGATCCGCTACTCGCTCGCGATGACACCGGTGCTTTAAAGCAGCGCATGCTGGAAGCTGTCGATGGTGAGTACCAAGCCTTTAAAAACCAGGGCGGCGCATATACTCGCGAGAAGTTCTTCGGCAAATATCCTGAGCTAGCTGAGCTAGTAAAAGACATGAGCGATGATGAAATCGCTAATTTGGACCGCGGAGGCCACGACCCATTCAAGGTGTATGCCGCATACGCAGAAGCGATGGCGGCAAAAGGCCAGCCAGTGGTGATTTTGGCGAAAACCATTAAGGGTTACGCAACTGGTGCTGGTGAAGCGGCGAATAAAGCCCACCAAATGAAAATGCTAGACGTTGATTCATTACGAATGTTTCGTGATCGCTTTGACATGCCATTTAGCGATGATCAGCTGAAAGATCTGCCATTTTTCCGGCCACCTGCCGATAGTCCAGAAATGAAATATCTGCATGAACGTCGGCAGAAACTAGGTGGCTATTTGCCGCAGCGTCGAACTGAAGGTACCGCGTTGCCGGTGCCTACGCTAGATCAACTCAGTACCATCACGACGGGTTCTGAGCGGCCTATTTCGACCACGATGGCATTGGTTCGTTTGATGGGTGTGCTGCTGAAAATGGACGGCTTAGGTCGACGCATCGTGCCTATTGTGCCCGATGAAGCGCGCACTTTCGGTATGGAGGGCATGTTCCGTCAGCTTGGTATTTACTCCAATGTTGGTCAGCTGTACGAGCCTGAAGATCACGCGCAGCTGATGTATTACCGCGAAGATGTCAAAGGCCAGATCTTGGAAGAAGGCATTAACGAAGCCGGCGCGATGAGCGCGTGGATTGCGTGCGCTACCTCCTACAGCATTCATAACCAACCCTTGGTTCCGTTTTACTTGTTCTACTCGATGTTTGGCTTCCAGCGCATTGGCGACTTGGCTTGGGCTGCTGGCGACTCACGCGCGCGCGGCTTTTTGGTCGGCGCAACATCTGGGCGCACCACGCTAAACGGCGAAGGCTTGCAACACGAAGATGGCCATTCGCATGTGCTATCGGCTACCGTGCCCAACTGCGTGAGCTACGACCCAACGTATAGCTATGAAGTCGCTGTCATTGTGCAAGACGGCCTGCGCCGCATGTTTGGCGAGCAGGAAGATGTGTATTACTACCTGACTACATTGAACGAAAACTACCCACACCCACCGATGCCGGTTGGTTGCGAGGAAGGCATTCGCCGTGGTCTGTATAAGTTTCAGCCAGCTAAGCGTGGCAAAGGCCCAGAAGTTCAATTGATGGGCGGTGGCGCTATTTTGCGCGAAGTTGAAGGTGCAGTGGCTTTGCTCGCAGCTGTTGGTGTGCGTGCTGCCGTTTGGAGCGCACCGAGCTTCACCGAGTTGCGTCGCGATGGTCTGGATGTAGAGCGCTGGAATACGCTGCATCCTGATGAGAAGCCGCGCAGCGCATGGGTCACTGATCAGCTGACTGGTAGTAAAGGCCCAATCATTGCTGCCAGCGATTATATGAAAGTTCACGCCGATCAGATTCGTGCCTTCATTCCCGATGGCCGTGCGTATCGTGTTTTGGGTACCGATGGCTTCGGCCGTTCCGATTCGCGTAAGCAGCTACGTCGTCACTTTGAGGTCGATTCAGCACATGTGGCATACGTCGCATTGGCAGCCCTGCACGCTAGCGGTGACATTGCGCTAGATGCCTTGTTGGCCGCTCGCGAGCAATGGGGCATTGACCCCGAGCAAGCACATTCGGCGACAGCTTGAGGAGGGCGCTATGACTATATCTGTGAAAGTGCCTGATCTAGGTGTCGATGCCGCCGAGGTGATTGAGCTGTTGGTTAAGCCTGGCGAGACAGTGAAAAAAGAGCAGCCCATCGCGGTGTTGGAGTCTGACAAAGCCAGCCTTGAGTTACCGGCACCAGAAGACGGCGTGTTTGTGTCTTGGTCGGTGGCGGTGGGCACTAGCGTGAAAGAGGGTGATGCGCTGTGCGTGATAGAGGCGGCTAGTGCGGATGCAGCAGTGGCTGCGTCGGCTGAGGCGAAAGCTGAGGCTGCTTCAGAGCCTAAGGCCAGTACTGAGCCTGTTGAAGATGCTAAAGCCCCGCCTACACCGCCGGCAGCTAAGCCAGCCGAACCCAAAGCTGTAAGTACACCAGTTACTGCCTCTATCAGCGATAGCGCACCCAGTAAGGCGGTTCATGCCGGCCCTGCTGTGCGACGACTAGCACGCGAGCTGGGTGTTGATTTAGCCGCGTTGCCATCGGGCCAAGGCCCTAGTGGCCGCCTGCTGAAAGAAGATGTGCATGCTTGGGTAAAGTCGCGCTTGAGCCAAGTTCCAGCAAGCAGTGGTGGCTCCGGCATGAACTTTGGCGAGCTACCTCCTGAGCTGGACTACACGAAATGGGGTGAGATCACACTCACGCCGCGTTCGCGTATTCAGCGTAAATCGGCTGAAAACCTCGCGCGCTCAAGCCTGATGGTGCCGCAAGTCACGCAGTTCGACTTGGCCGATATCACCGAGCTTGAAGCGTTCCGCCTAACCCAGCGCGACCGCTTTAAGGCCGATGGCCTATCGTTAACCATGACTGCTCTGGCGGCGAAAACGGTGGCGTATTTGTTGCGCGAAATGCCACAGTTCAACGCCTCATTGAGCCGTGACGGCGAGAGCTTGGTGCTCAAGCAATACGTCAATCTTGGCATCGCGGTGGATACGCCTAATGGCTTGATGGTGCCGGTTTTGCATAATGCCGACCGCATGAGCTTGCACGAGATCGCCGAGCAGCTGGGCGTGCTAGCCGAGCAAGCGCGCACGGGTAAATTGCCGCCGGCTGCGATGCAGGGCGCCAGTTTCACTATTTCGTCACTCGGCGGGATTGGCGGCACCGCGTTCACGCCACTGGTGAACTGGCCGGAGGTCGCTATTTTGGGGCTATCGCGAGCGAGTAAAGCACCGGTGTGGAATGGCTCAGCGTTTGAGCCACGCCTGCAGTTGCCGTTATCACTGAGCTATGATCATCGCGTGATTGATGGTGCAGCGGCGGCGCGTTTCACAACGCGACTGGCGGCGTTGCTAGCGGATATTCGGCAGTTACTGGTGTGATTAGCCAGAGCGCTTACGCCACAGCACTTCGCTGCCACCGTCGGCGCGCGCTAACTGCCTAGCTAAGACAAAAAAGTAGTCCGACAGGCGATTGAGATATTTAATCGCCTGCGGATTTACCGTTTCTGCATCCGCCAAACTCAGCGTGCGACGCTCAGCGCGACGGCTCACCGTGCGAGCCACATGTGCCGCCGCTGCC
>CAXIBK010000177.1:0-4080 GCA_964022225.1 uncultured Paraperlucidibaca sp. | reverse complement strand
GGCCTACACGTACGCCCTAATAATATCGAGAAAGATGTCGACGCCGTGCGCAAACGCCTACACAGCCTAGGCCTGGAGAGCGATGCTAGCGTGTTTAGCGCAAATGATTGGGCGCCGGCACGCGTTAAGCAAATGCTTGGGCTTTGGGATATTGATGCGCTCATCCAGCAATATAAAACGGTGCAAATTCAGCTTCGTGAGTGGATGGCGCGAGCTAGCGACCTAGACCCCGAAGTCGCCGCACGCGAATGTTTTTTACTTGGCGGCCAAGCAATTCGTCATGTGATTTTTGACCCTTTGCTGCCTGAGCCGCTGGTAAATGCCAAAGATCGCCAAGCTTTCGTGCAAACCGTGCGTGAGTTTGATCAGCTCGGCCACAGTATTTGGCGCAAGCTGTACGACATTAATGAGTAACCACTGCCACTCATCATGCGATAAAAACAACTTTTGTCGGACAGACTATGCGCTATAGTCCAAATGCCGCTGCGCATGACGCCAGCACTCAACAATCGAGGTCTTTATGACGCCATTATCTCCGGCTATTTGTGCCCTTCTATGCTTCACCGCACTCACTGTTGTACTAGCGCTAGGCTATGTTAGCTATCGTGTGGCATTGGTGCTGAGCTTTAAGGCCCCCGCTAACTCGTGGACTCGCGGTGCTGCCAACCATGTCGATCCAGCCATCGTAACTCGTGTTCAACACGCACACATGAACTGCCTAGAAAACCTGCCAGTGTTTGCTGCCGTGGTGTTTATTGCCTATGCAATGGGCCAACTCGCGCTAATCGATGAATTAGCCATGATCTTTATTGGCCTACGTGTGGCACAAAGCGCGGTGCATGTGATCAATACTAATGCCACCATGGTTTTCATACGTGGCAACCTCTGGCTTGCGCAAATGAGCATCATCGTGTTCTGGCTGTACCAGCTCTACGCCGCTCACTGATCATGATAAGCACTGCTTTTATTAAGGCGTAAAAAAGCCCGGCTAGCCGGGCTTTTTATTTTTGGTAGCTGAAGCTTAGGCTGTCAGTGCCAAAATTTGCTTGAACAGATTTTTCTGCTCTTCGCTTGGACGTGCAGATTGCAGAGTCATGAGCTTGCTCATGTCGCCTTCTACTTTGATCTGGCCAGTCATAAAACCTTGCATACCAGCAGCAGCATCACCTTCTAAGAAGATTTTGCGCAGCAAGTCAGCGGGCAGGATCAATTTAGTGCCGGCACTAGCATTGTGGCCACGCTCGAACTTGCCGCCATTCAATGCTAGGTCTACGGAACCATCTGGCGCGCCGTTTACTGTTACGTTCATCACCATGCCTGCAACAGCGGCAGGAATATTCAAATCGCCAGCTGCAGCGGTCAGTTCGTCTACTTTGTCAAACCATTCTTGAGACAGGAAAGCGGCCATCGTTGCAATCTCCTAAAGCGACTTAGCGCTATAAATTCAGGGTTAATATCGGAAAACAAACCGAAAGCCGAAACTACACGATGGCTTAGCGGCGCGCAACAGCGTGCTGCTAAGCCACGCATTGATATTTAAAGCTTATAAGTCATAACCACGCTCATCATGCAGCGCCAAATCCAAACCTGTTGTTTCTTGCTCACTTGTGACGCGTAAGCCACGAGTCATTAGACCTGTTAGCTTAAGTAAACCCCAAGTGACTATTGCGGTATAAATAATCGTCACCCCAACACCAAGCGCCTGCACACCAAACTGACTCAAAATACTGTCATTGGCACCCGAGAAGCCTTGGCCTGAAAAAATCCCCAAGTTTGGACTGGCAAGGATGCCAACTAAGAGTGTGCCCAAAATGCCGCCAATGCCATGTACAGGGAAAACGTCTAGTGAGTCATCAATTTCCCAACGGCGCTTTACGATTTGCGTCATGTTGAAGCAGATTAAACCAGCTAATAGACCAATAAGCAGCGCGCCCATTGGGCCGACATTACCGGATGCTGGAGTGATGGTACCTAAGCCTGCCACCATGCCAGTTACAACACCCAGTACAGAAGGTTTGCCGAAGCGCTTCCACTCGCAGGCCATCCACATCAATGCACCGGCCGAGGCCGAAATATGTGTCACCAATAAGGCCATGCCTGCCGAACCATTGGCAGCGAGTGCAGAACCGGCGTTAAAACCGAACCAGCCGACCCAGAGCATACCCGCACCTGTCACTGACATAGTCAGGTTATGCGGTGGCATGGCATGTTTAGGGAAGCCACGGCGCGGACCAATCACCAACGCAGCAACCAATGCCGCAACGCCGGCGGTGATGTGCACAGTAATGCCGCCAGCAAAATCAATCACGCCAAGCTGACCCAAAAAGCCGCCACCCCAGACCCAATGCGCTACTGGCACATAAACAGCTGCAGTCCATAGCATCGAAAAGATTAGCATCGCCGAGAACTTCATACGCTCGGCAAACGCACCAATGATGAGTGCTGGCGTGATGATGGCGAAGGTCATCTGGAAAGCGACAAACAGTATTTCGGGGATGTCGCCTTGCATGGAGTCGGTGCTAATGCCCTGAAAAAAGGCTTTCGACAAATCACCGATGATCGGCTGAAGGCTACCGCCGTCACCAAAGGTCAGGGAATACAAGCCAAGCAACCACAAAATGCTCACACCACCAGCAATAGCAAAGCACGCCATGAGGACTGAAAGCACGTTTTTAGTACGAACCAAGCCGCCATAAAATAAAGCCAAGCCCGGAAGAGTCATGAATAGCACTAAGGCCGTGGCTGTTAAAATCCAGGCTGTATTACCGGAACTGAGCGCGGCATCGGCCGCGAACACTGGGCTGGCGCAAGCGACAGCAGATAGGCCTACGGCCAGTTTGCGAAAATACACAATGCTCTCCTCAATACACTGAGTCTTAAATGGCGTCGTCGTTGGTTTCACCTGTGCGAATGCGCACAACATGCTCCAGATTGCTAACAAAAATTTTGCCATCGCCAATTTTGCCAGTGCCAGCCGCTTGAGTAATAACCTCAATCACACTGTCGACTTGCTCATCACTGACCGCTAAATCAAGCCGAACTTTAGGAACAAAATCAACCACATATTCGGCCCCACGATACAACTCGGTATGACCCTTTTGGCGACCAAAACCTTTAACTTCGGTGACGGTAAGACCGGTAATGCCAATACCAGATAATGCTTCGCGCACATCATCAAGTTTGAACGGCTTAATCACAGCGGAGATCATTTTCATAAGCTAATCCTTAAGGTTGCATTCAGGTTAGTGGGCATCAAGCAAGAAGAGCATCATTAAACCCGCCCGCTAGCATAACCAGAGTTGACGATTTCGCCCATCACGTATTTTCACAACAGTCTTCATGAGCAGCGTCAAAAACCAGCACAAACATGCTAATCAGAAGCACATTCATGTTGGTGATTTGCAAATAATCGCAAAAAAAGGGCATTTAGCTGCATTTTGACGGTGCACCAAAACGCTATTGGCACTAAAATGCGCCCGTCTAAATATACCCACTGATCTTGAAAGGTTATTTAGCAGCATGTCCGACACTTGCCGAATTGCCTAAAAGCCCCTGCAATTGCATGCTTAGTGCGCAACCGCTGACGTGTTCGTCTGACGTTCTCATCTGTTAAACAGGAAGCAGCTATGTCCCACGCACAGACAGTCGCCCATCCGCAATACCACATGAAGGTAGTTAGGCAGCTCGCCATAATGACTATTTTCTGGGGCATTATTGGCATGAGTGTTGGGGTGATCATCGCCTCACAACTCGCCTGGCCGGCTTTAAACTTCGATACCGCTTGGTTCTCATTTGGTCGCCTACGCCCATTGCACACCAACTTGGTGATTTTTGCCTTTGGCGGCACTGCATTGATGGCAACGTCACTGTATGTAGTGCAGCGCACCTGTATGGCGCCGCTATATTTGCCGCGACTCGCAAGCTTTGTCATGTGGGGCTGGCAGCTCGTCATCATTTTAATGTTCATTACGCTGCCTATGGGCCTAACTTCAACCAAAGAGTATGCCGAGCCTGAGTGGCCTATCGACATTCTCATTGCGGTAGTCTTTGCAATTCTCTTTAGACTAGGACTCCTCGCAA
>CAXIBK010000176.1:0-4139 GCA_964022225.1 uncultured Paraperlucidibaca sp. | reverse complement strand
GCTGCCATGGCTTTCTCAAGTGTTAGCGTTGTCGCCAACGCCTTATTGTTAAAGACATGGAAGCCATCGAAGGCAGAAAAATGAATATTGGTGAAGCGGCTCGTCAGGCCGGCGTAACAAGCAAGATGATTCGACATTATGAGTCAATCCACTTGATTGCTGCATCACCTCGCACGAACGCGGGCTATCGGATCTACTCGAATGAAGCTGTGCACGAGCTACGCTTTATCAAGCGCGCACGGCATATGGGCTTCTCATTAGATCAGATTGCTGAGCTGCTATCGTTGTGGCGAGATAAAGGTCGAGCCAGTGCCGAAGTAAAGCAGCTAACCAGCCGTCATATAGATGAGCTCGATGCTCGCATCACGCAGCTGCAAGAAATGCGCGCTTCACTTGAGGCGCTTGCAACTACCTGCAATGGCGACAATCGACCCGACTGCCCTATCCTAAACAAGCTGAGTAGCGCTTAGCTTCAAGAGATGCACATCACTGCTAATCATTCTTCCGCTAAAGCCGGGGCTAATACGATATGAAGAAAATACGAATCACGCTCTTTACGTTTTTGGCCTGTTTAAGCTTTTTTGGCTGTAGCACAGCACCCACTAAAAATGCTGGCTTTACAGCCTCTGGGCAAGCTTCTTTCTACGCCGATAAATTCCAAAACCGTAAAACGGCTAGCGGCGAACTGTATCAACAAGACAAGCACACCGCCGCTCATAGAAGCCTGGCTTTTGGCACTAAGGTAAAGGTTACAAATACTGAAAATGGCGACAGCGTCGTCGTAAGAATTAACGACCGAGGCCCTTTCATTAAAGGCCGAATTATCGACCTATCACAGTCTGCATTTAGCCAAATTTCCCACACACGTTCAGGCGTGATAAATGTCGTCATCAGTCTGGTTCCATAAAGCACTGATGAGCTGATACCGTAGCAGCGATCCGCCAAAGTCCGTCGAGCACTAAATGAAGAGTGAATTTCCATTGAAAGATTTCATCACTCACACAATAAGATTGGATTTAATTAGTATTTACACACTCATCATTAGGTAGATCATGTCGCCCGATCGTCGCCGCACCATTATTGTCTTAGCGCTACCAATTATTGGCGGCATGACTTCGCAAAACATCATGAACTTGGTCGATACCGCCATGGTCGGATCATTGGGTGCGAATGCCTTGGCAGCGGTTGGCATTGCCGGCTTCGCAAACTTCATGTGTATCTCGATCATCCTGGGCTTATCGACTGCCGTGCAGGCAACTGCGGCTAGGCGCAAAGGAGAAGGCAACGAGGCCATCATGGCAAGCCCGCTCAACGGTGGCTTGCTGTTGGCAGTCGCTATCGGGTTGCCATTATCAACTCTGTTTTATTTTCTTACGCCATGGCTCTTTCCCTATTTAGTGGATGACCCAGCCGTACAGCCTTTGGGCACCGAGTACCTGCAAGTGCGTCTTATTGGCATGATTTTCGTGGGCATGAACTTCGCATTTCGTGGCTATTGGAACGGCATCTCTATGCCTCAGCTGTATTTCCGCACCTTACTGATCATGAATGTGCTCAACGTCTGTCTCAATTATGTGCTTATTTACGGCCACGCGGGCTTTCCGGCCTTAGGCGTTTATGGCGCTGGCCTGGGTACGACGCTCTCGCTAGCCACTGGCACTGCCATCTACTTTTTTCTTGGCCATCGCCATGCTTCTGCGCATAGTTTTTTACACTCCCTACCTCGTAAAGAGACCCTCGTTAGCATGCTTCGCCTGTCGATACCCTCTTCCATTCAGCAGTTCTTTTTCGCCGCAGGACTCACCGCACTATTTTGGATTATTGGCAAAGTGGGCACCGCCGAATTAGCTGCTGGCAATGTGCTAGTGAACATTATGTTAGTAGCGCTGCTGCCGGGCATTGCACTTGGGCTCACGGCGGCAACGTTAGCAGGCCAAGCCATGGGTAAAGGCAATATCGCCGACGCCAAACAATGGGGCTGGGATGTCAGCAAGGTCGGTTTTTATTTACTCGCGGTGCTAGGCCTACCCATGGTGATCGTGCCCGAGCTTTTACTCTCTGTGTTTATTCATGAGCCGGAAACCATGCAATTAGCGATCTGGCCACTACGCCTAATTGGCCTATTCATTGCTTTCGATGGTGTTGGCATGATTTTGATGAATGCGCTATTTGGTGTTGGTGCTAGCAAAGCCGTGATGCAGGTATCAATGCTGATGCAATGGTGCGTATTTCTGCCATTAGCTTGGCTCATAGGGCCGGTATGGGGTGGTGGCCTGATGGCCATTTGGCTCTTACAAGTAGCCTACCGCGCGATACAAGTTGGCATTTTTGGCCATATTTGGCACAAAGGTAACTGGCAAAGTATTAAGGTTTAGTTGCCCTACTTAACCGCTATTTTAGATACGAGCGCAGCACCGCAACTACCTGTTCAACGTCCTTGCTGCGTGCCGCCGGCGTGACATCAACAGGGCCTAAATGCTCACGTATATGCCCCTCTAACATCTCTGTCATCAGGCCGTTTACTGCGCCGCGAATTGCTGCCACTTGCTGCAATACGGCGGCGCACTCAGCCCCACTCTCAATAGCACGCTCCAAGCTTTCTGACTGACCTTTTATGCGCCGAATCCTCGTTAAGAGTTTTTTATTGTTCTGATGCATATGAGCCATAGCACGCTGTCCTTTATGAAAAATACAATACTGGGGTATAGTATACTGAAATAGCACTTCACGAGCAGATCTGATGTCCAATTTAGCAAGCGCTTCCCAATTTTCGCATAGCCACAGCTTCCACGAAGGTAACCCTTCGGCCGAGCGTAAAACACTTATCGTCGTAATTATCACCGCAATTATGATGTGCGCAGAGATTGCCGGCGGCTGGATATACAACTCTATGGCCCTGCTCGCCGACGGCTGGCATATGAGCTCACACACGCTCGCCTTAGGCTTATCTTTGCTGGCCTATGCCGCCGCAAGGCGCTACGCCAACGACCGCCGCTTCAATTTTGGCACCTGGAAAATCGAAATTTTGGGTGGTTACACCAGCGCGATTTTATTGCTACTCGTTGCCGGTCTCATGCTTTTCCAGTCATTTGAACGCCTGCTTTCACCAAGCCAAATTTTTTATAACGAAGCTATTGCCCTAGCCAGCCTAGGCTTAGTAGTAAACATTGTTTGCGCATGGTTATTGCAAGATGACCATGCGCACGGCCACAGCCATGACGCACATGGGCACGACAATCATGAACATGGCCACGATCATCACCATGACCTAAACCTACGCTCAGCCTATATCCACGTCATTACTGACGCCGCCACCTCTGTGCTCGCCATTATCGCCCTTATAGGCGGAAAATTCTGGGGGGCAGACTGGCTTGATCCATTGATGGGAGTCGTTGGTGCCGCACTGGTGAGCTTTTGGGCTTATGGCTTAATTCGCGACACTAGTCGTGTCTTGCTTGATGCTGAAATGGATGCACCAATTGTCAAAGCCATTGAAAAGTCTATCGCATCAATAAGCCCACACGTTGAGCTCACTGACCTTCACGTTTGGCGCGTTGCGCAAAAGCAATATGCTTGCATTGTCAGCGTCGTCGCTGAACACCCAATATCCGCCGAAGAGCTTAAAGTGGCGCTAATCCATCACCACTCGTTGGCTCATATTAGTGTCGAGATCAATGCGCCTCACCCTATATCGACCTCTTAGAGCCTTGTCCCACCACCCAAAGCGCTCTCCCACGTAACGCGCATTGCTCGCTAAAACCGCGACCTTCATATCGTAGGCGCTATTGGAGCGCATTCAGTTAAACTTGCTAAAGCGCACCACTTCAACAGGAAACTAACAATGAAACATACGTTTATGGCGATAGCACTGGCCACATTAACTGCCAGCACACAGGCACTTGCCGCCGCAGAGCCACTGAAAACGCAAGCACCTGGTTTCTACCGCACGATGCTTGGGCAAACTGAAGTAACCGTATTAAATGATGGCACCGTCGACTTACCCGTCGATCAGTTATTGCAGCAAGACCCCGCGAAAACGATTGCCGCGCTCCAGCAGATGCATCAGTCCGCGCCGCTAGAAACCTCGGTAAATGCTTACCTAATAACCACTGGCAAAAAGCGTGTGCTAATTGACGTCG
>CAXIBK010000175.1:0-4159 GCA_964022225.1 uncultured Paraperlucidibaca sp. | reverse complement strand
CAGCGTTACCTGCGTATTGAGTGCGATGGCATCGTAGTAACGACGCACCTGCTGAACATAATGCAGGCCTTGGCCAACATCTGGTACAGGGCGGCCTTGGCGACGATTATCCTGCGCTAACTGGCGTAAATTACGCGACACATCGAGCCAGCTATTGGCATCGCCGCCATTGCGTTCGGTGAGTTTGCGGGCGCGCAAAATATGAGCAGGGCCCATATTGTACGAAGCTAACGCCATCCACGTGCGATCAGGCTCAGCAACGCTCTCTGGCATGCGGTCGTGGATGTATTTGAAGTAGGCGCTGCCACCATGAATGCTTTGGCCAGCATGTTCACGATTCTTCACCCCCATCATGGAAGCCGTGCCTTGCGTCAGCATCATCAAGCCTTTAACGCCAGTCGGTGATACGGCGTTGGGATTCCATTTAGACTCTTGATAAGCAATAGCAGCAAGTAGACGCCAGTCGACATCGGTCGCGGCACTTTCGCGCTCAAACAATGATTGGTAGTGCGGCAAGCGGTTAGCAATATCACGGTTGAAATGTTTGGCGCCATAGCTGTCGAAGACGTTGCCATTGCTATAAAACTCAGCCAAGCGCTGCAAAGTGCCATCGGCCTGCTTGCGTGCTAAAAAGTCTTGCGCAGCTTGATATAGGCTGTGATCACCAGACTTCATAAATACCCAAGACACCGCATCGGTACGCTCAAGCGATATGCTATCGCGAAGATTAGGGAAGAGTGGGCGGAAGGCATCGAATTCGCGCGAGTTCATCGCGACAAAATCGACTCGACCTTCATCAAGTAAGCCTAATAGATCAAGGCTTTTGCCTTGACGAATCTCGATGATTTTGACGTTTTCAACTTCGCGCACAGAGTCTTTTAAATGCTGAGCCTCGGTGCTTCCCGCGACGACACCAACGACTTTGCCGGCAAGACCTGAAATATCTTTTGGCATGCGCTGATCGTTGCGCTGAACTAGCTGTTGCTGAACCTCAATGACTGGGTTGCTAACACGCAAACGCTCAAGGCGTGGATCGTCAGCGGTGATGCCAGTGAGTGCAAGTTGCGCTTGATTGCGACGAATAGATTGCAAGACTCGGTGCGGTGATGTGACTGAGTCGACAACAAGTTTTACGCCGAGCTCATTTGCAAACTGCTGCGCAAGCTCAAACTGCAGGCCGTGTGTATGGCCATCTTGCTGGAAGAATGTGCTGGGACTAGAGACGCCAACAAGGTGAAGCTCTCCACTGCTACGCACCATGTCTAAAGCATTTTGCATGGGTTGTAAGGACAGCGTGCTGGCGGCTAATGTGCCCGCTACCGCGACTTTAACGTGGCGGCGGTTAATGCGTTTGAGCATTTTAATAGCTTGGCGATGCGGGCTTAGACGCTTTGGTGGGCGTTTAATAGCCATGTGGCACCTCAACTTGTCTTCTCTGAGTTAGTTGCAGTGTAGGGCGAGGAGGGCTTAGCGTCCAACCTGACCCGATGAAGTTCGCTAGATTGTCCGACAATGTCTCGGCGCGGCCGCGAATACAGACTGCGCTAATGTGACGATCAGCCGTCCGTCGGCAGCTGTTTTTGCTACACTATGCACCTCTGATTTTTCCTCTTTGGCACGCGAGACTTCACTATGCTGCTTCTGCCCGGCGCTTCCGCGCTCACCGCCTTCCGTCAACAACGTTTGTTGCACACCTTGCGAGCGCTTCAGCCCAGCATTCAGGCGGTATCCGCGCGCTGGCTGCACATTGTCGATACTGACTTAAATGAAGCTCCGGAGTCGCTGCAAGCACTCTTGCATTACGGCGATGCGTTTGATGTCAGCGAGCAAGGCCGCGTGGCTGTCGTGGTGCCACGACTAGGCACTATTTCGCCATGGTCATCGAAAGCAACGGATATTGCCCACAATACCGGCCTTGCTGACGTGCGCCGCATCGAGCGTGCCACGCAATATTGGGTGTCGGGTGCTGAAAGCTTGAGTGACGCCGATTGGCAGCAAGTGACCGCCTTGCTTCACGATCGCATGACGGAGGCGGTGCTGAATGCACCTGCTGACACCAGCCTGTTATTTCGTCAAGAAACGCCGCGTGAACTGAAGGCTATCGATGTGTTAGGGGGCGGCCGTGAAGCTTTAGCCGAAGCCAACCAAACCCACGGCTTTGCGCTGAGCGATGACGAAGTGGATTATCTGGTCGATAACTTCACGCGCTTGGGCCGCAACCCACACGACATCGAGCTGATGATGTTTGCTCAGGCCAACTCCGAGCATTGCCGCCATAAAATTTTCAATGCCAGCTGGGTGATCGATGGCAAGCCCGCGTCGCATTCCTTATTTGGCATGATTAAAAATACCTATGCCAATCACAGCGTTGGCATTTTATCGGCCTATCACGATAACGCCGCAGTCATTGCCGGCAGCGAAGCCGATCGTTTTTATCGCCTCAATGGTGGCCACGCTTACGGCTTTAACCACGAGCCCGTGCACATCCTGATGAAAGTGGAAACCCATAACCACCCGACCGCCATTGCGCCATTTGCGGGTGCAGCGACGGGCTCTGGTGGTGAGATTCGTGATGAAGGCGCGACCGGTCGCGGTGGCAAGCCTAAAGCTGGCCTCACGGGTTTTACGGTGTCGAACTTGAATATCCCTGGCTTTGAGCAGCCCTGGGAAACGCCGTATGGCAAGCCTGAGCGTATCGTTACCGCGCGCGAAATTATGCTGCAAGGCCCTCTGGGTGGTGCGGCATTTAACAACGAGTTTGGTCGTCCAGCGTTGTGTGGCTATTTCCGATCCTTCGAGCTGCGCGTGAATGGGGTAAACGGCTCGGAGGTTATGGGCTACCACAAACCCATCATGATCGCTGGCGGCTACGGCAATATTCGCGATGAGCATGTGCAGAAAAATCCGATCGAGCCTGGCGATTTATTGATCGTGCTCGGTGGCCCAGCCTTGCTCATTGGTCTGGGTGGTGGTGCGGCCTCGTCGATGGCCAGTGGCACCAGCACGGAGAACCTCGACTTCGCTTCGGTGCAGCGCGATAACCCAGAAATGGAACGTCGTGCGCAAGAAGTTATTGATGCCTGCTGGAGTTTAGGTGCGGCTAACCCGATTGTGTCTATTCACGATGTGGGTGCGGGTGGTTTGTCGAATGCCATGCCTGAATTGGTCAATGATCACGAGCTTGGCGCTACCTTGAATTTGCGGGCAATTCCGAGCTTAGAGCGCGGCATGGCGCCGGTTGAAATTTGGTGCAATGAGGCGCAAGAGCGTTATGTCTTAGCCATTCGCCCCAGCAGTTTGCCGTTATTTACCGAGCTTTGTGAGCGCGAGAGGGCCTTATTTGCGGTCTTAGGTGAGGCCAAAGCGGTGCGTCATCTGCGCGTAGAAGATGCGCATTTTGGCAATGCCCCCGTCGATATGCCGATGTCTGTTTTGCTTGGTAAAACCCCAAAAATGCAGCGCACTTTTCAGCGCCAGGTGCTCACACAAACTGCGCTTAATTTACGCGATGTCACCGTGCTAGACGCCGCCGAACGCGTCTTGCAATTGCCTTCAGTGGCATCTAAGCAGTTCTTGATCACCATTGGCGACCGTTCCATTACCGGCCTTGTGGCGCGAGAACAAATGGTCGGGCCATGGCAAGTGCCGGTAGCCGATGTGGCGGTAACCGCGACTGGCTTCAATGGCTACACCGGCGAGGCTATGGCGATGGGCGAGCGCACGCCCGTGGCCATTCTCAATGCCGCTGCGTCTGCACGTTTAGCTGTTGGCGAGACCATCACCAATATGGCCGCCTCGCGCATTGCCAAGCTTTCCGACATCAAATTGTCGGCGAACTGGATGGCCGCCGCTGGCGCTGGCAAAGAAGATGAAAACCTCTATGACGCCGTCTACGCAGTGGGCATGGAATTATGCCCAGCGCTGAACCTAACCATTCCGGTGGGTAAGGACTCAATGTCTATGCGCACGGTATGGCAGAATGGCGATGAATCACAGTCAGTGACCTCGCCGCTGTCTTTGGTAGTGACTGGCTTCGCGCCGGTGACTGATATTCGCGCCACGCTCACGCCGGAGCTACGCCGCGATATCGACGACACGGTACTGGTGTTAATCGACTTAGGCCGTGGTCAAAACCGCCTTGGCGGCTCTGCTTTAGCTC
>CAXIBK010000174.1:0-4273 GCA_964022225.1 uncultured Paraperlucidibaca sp. | reverse complement strand
CCATTGCTCGTGCTGAAAAGGTTAATGGCACGCTCAATGCCATCGTGTTGCCAACGTATGATGCGGCTCGCCGCAATGCCGTACAGCCGCACTCGGGTGCTTTCGCGGGCATTCCAACGTTCATCAAAGACAATACCGATATGCAGGGCTTGCCGACGCGCCAAGGCTCGCTTGCTGTTGGTTCGCATCCAGCAAAAAAAGATAGCGCCTTCACTACGCACTTTTTAAGCACGGGCATGAATGTGCTTGGCAAGAGCAATTTGCCAGAGTTTGGTTTTAACGCCTCAACCGAGTTCAAAAGCCGCCCTGCAACACCGAATCCTTGGCACTTGGATTATTCAGCAGGTGCATCTTCAGGCGGCTCGGCGGCATTGGTTGCTGCCGGCGTGGTGCCAATAGCGCATGCAAATGATGGTGGCGGTTCAATTCGCATCCCAGCGGCTGCCTGTGGCTTGATTGGCTTGAAGCCGACGCGTGGACGTTTTATTGATGGTGAGGCAGCGGCCATATTGCCCGTTAATATTGTTAGTGAAGGTGTGGTGACGCGCAGTGTGCGCGATACCGCCGAATTTATGCATGCCATGGAGCAGCATTATCGCGGTAAGAAAATGTCGCCGGTGGGGCATGTCACGGGGCCGGAAAACAAGCGCATGCGCATTGGTCTAGTGCTTGACTCGATCACCGGCCAGGCCACCGATGCTGCTACGCGTGAGACAGTCGTGGCAACTGCGCGCTTGCTTGCGGGTCTGGGCCATAGTGTGGAGCTCATCAAACTGCCCATCCGAGAAAGTTTTGCTGATGATTTCAGCCAGTATTGGGGCATGTTGTCGTATTTAGTCAGCACTTTTGGCCACAAGCTATTGGGTGCCGATTTCGATAAAACTCAGACGGATAATCTCACTCAGGGTTTGGCGCAGTATTATCGGAAAAATATGTGGCGTACGCCGATGATGCTTTGGGGCATGAAGCGCGTAGCCAATGATTATGCGGAAATTTTTCGCAACTGTGATGTGTTGCTCTCGCCAGTGCTGTCGCACACCACGCCGAAGCTCGGGCATTTGTCGCCAGTGCAGTCATTTGAGTCGCTGTTTGAGCGCCTGCGCAACTACGTCAGCTTTACGCCATTAAATAATGCTGCAGGCACGCCGGCGCTATCGATGCCCATGGGCCGCACGGCAGAAGGTTTGCCGATTGCCGTGCAGCTGTCTGGCGCTAGGGGCGAGGAGCGTCGCCTATTGGCGCTGGCGTTTGAGTTGGAGGCGGCACAGCCGTTCCCCCACCTAGGGCTTTATACAGGGTAATGATTGCGGCCTGATGCGCGAGCTCGGCACGAATGCGATCTTGCGCGCTGCTAAAGGCTTCGCGCTGGGCATCGAGCAAGGATAGATAGTTATCGAGACCGGCGTCATAGCGTGCTTGTGTCAGGCTCAGGCGCTCGTCATTGGCTTTGGCAATGGCACGGCGAGCTTCGCGCTGTTCATCGCGTGTGCTCAGCGTCGCTAAAGCGTCGGCAACTTCACGAAAGGCCGTTTGCACAGTTTTCTCATATTGCGCCACGGCAATGTCGCGATCGGCTTGGCTGATGCGTAAATTCGCTAAGTTGCGCCCAGCGGTAAACAGCGGAATGCGAATTTGCGGCGCAAAACTCCATACCCGCGTGCCGCCATCAAATAAGCCTGAGAGTTCCGTGCTCGCGCTGCCGGTACTAGCGGTGAGCGAGATGCTTGGGAAAAATGCCGCGCGAGCTGCACCAATATCGGCATAGCGCGCTTTCAGCACATGCTCAGCCGACATCACATCGGGTCGTGCAACCAAGACTTCGGCAGGAATGCCTGCGGGCAGGGCATCGATGGTGGCTTGGCTAGGCAACTGCGTGGGCGCAAGCTCCGCAGGCAGCTGCGTACCGAGCAATAAGCTCAGCGCATTTTGATCTTGCGCGACCAGCGCGCGCAGTTCTGCCGCGCTGGCGATGGCCACTTGCAAGCTGCTTTCGGCGGCGGTGATGTCTAAACGTGAGCCGACACCGGCTTTATCGCGCTGAGTGATGAGATCGAAAGCCTCTTGGCGTGCCTGCTGCGTGCGTTCGGCGAGCGTGAGCTGCTCGGCATCGGCGGCGAGTGTTAGCCAGGCGCTAGCGACTTCAGAAATCAGGCTCAGTGTGATGCTACGCTGGGCATCGCTAGTGGAGAGATACTGCTCGCGCGCGCTATCGCTTAAGTTGCTTAAGCGGCCAAAGACATCGAGCTCAAAATTGCTGATGCCAACGCCAACTTGCTGCTGGCGATAAATGCCACTAAAGCCACTGCTCGATGAGCTTACTCGCGAGTTTGAGCTCGTGCCGGAGATATCGATGCTAGGAAAAAGCTGGCTGCGGCCCACACCATAGACTGCGCGAGCACGAGTTACCTGCAAAGCGGCGATGCGTGCGTCACGGTTATTTTCCAGTGCAAGTTTGATTGCTGCCTGTAAGCGCGGCTCAAGGATGACTTGCTGCCATGGCCATTGGCTAATCTGGAGACTATCTGCGCTGTGGCTATTGATGTCGGCGGGCCATTGCTCAGCAATTGGGAGCTGCGGGCGCTCGTAGTGTGGCGCTAATAAGCTACAGCCAGAGGCCATCATGGAACTAACTAAAAGAATGCTTAAACGAGCGTTCATGATGGCGTCTCCGAGTCTTTATCAACAGGTTTTACCGAAGAGCCTTTAGCACTAGCGAAAGTTTGCTTACTAAAACGCGCGCGCACTAAGACGAAAAATAGCGGCACAAAAAATATGCCCAATATCGTGGCGCTGACCATACCGCCAAGCACACCTGTGCCAATGGCATGTTGCGAGCCTGAACCAGCACCTTGACTGGTGGCTAACGGCATTACGCCCAAGCCGAAGGCCAGCGATGTCATCAGAATAGGCCGTAAACGCTGGCGTGCAGCGGTCAGCGTGGCCTCCATTAACTCATGCCCAGCCTCTTGCAGCTCTTTCGCAAACTCCACAATCAAGATGGCATTTTTCGCTGCCAAGCCAATGGTGGTGAGTAGGCCAACCTGGAAGTAGATATCGTTGCTTAAGCCGCGAAGATGCGTGGCCAGCAGCGCGCCAACGATACCAAGCGGCACCACAAGCATGACGGCAAATGGAATCGACCAGCTCTCATACAGCGCCGCTAAGCAGAGAAACACTACTAGCAATGAGATGGCGTAGAGTATGGGAGCTTGGCCGCTAGTGCTGCGTTCTTGCTCAGAAACACCGGTCCATTCAAAGCCAATGCCGGCGGGCAATTTGCCGATCATTTCTTCCACGGCATTCATTGCCTCACCTGAGCTATAGCCTGGCGCTGGGCTGCCTTGAATATTCACCGATGGCTGGCCGTTGTAGCGCTCGAGTCGCGGCGAGGCAAAGCCCCAATGCGCGGTGGCGAAGGCCGAGAACGGCACCATTTCGCCCGTTTTGGTGCGAGCAAACCAGCGCTCAAGATCCGATGGCAGCATGCGAGCGGGCGCATCACCTTGCACATAGACTCGCTTAACGCGACCACGATCGATGAAATCGTTGACGTAACGCCCCCCCCAAGCAGTGCTCAGTACGCTGTTAATGTCGCTTAAGCTAATGCCGAGTGCGGCGGCTTTTTGAGCATCAATATCGAGCTGGTATTCCGGCGTATCTTCTTGACCATTGGGGCGAGCGCCAGCAATGATCGGGCTTTGCGCGGCCATGCCTAAAAGCTGATTACGTGCGGCAATCAAGGCGTCATGACCCAGGCCGCCAAGATCTTGTAGCTGTAGGTCGAAGCCGCCGGCATTGCCTAGCTCGCGTACTGCAGGTGGCACGATAGGGAAGACCATGCCATCGCGAATCTTGCTAAATGCAGCGCGCGCACGATCAGCCACAGCGTTGACGCTTTGTCCTTCGCCTTTGCGCTCGGACCAGTCTTTAAAGCGCACGAAGGTTAGGCCAGCATTTTGACCGCTGCCGGCAAAACTAAAGCCAACGACACCAAACATCGACTCGATATTGTCTTTCTCAGTCTCTAAAAAGAGATGTTCAACTTGCTTCAACACCGCCAGCGTGCGCTCTTGCGTCGCGCCTGCCGGTAGTTGAATCAGTGTGTACATAAAGCCTTGATCTTCTTCGGGCAAGAATGAGGTGGGCAGTTTTACAAACAGTGACACCAAGCCCATGATGATCAGCACATAAAAAACTAACCAGCGTTTAGGCTTTTTCAGCAAGCTAGCAACGATACCTTTATAGCCATTGCTGCCACGGTCGAAGTTGCGGT
>CAXIBK010000173.1:0-4275 GCA_964022225.1 uncultured Paraperlucidibaca sp. | reverse complement strand
CCCAATGCCGAGTTACCGATATTGGCGTTGACCTTCACCAAGAAATTACGGCCAATGATCATCGGCTCCACTTCGGTGTGGTTGATGTTGGCGGGAATGATCGCACGCCCACGCGCAATTTCTTCGCGCACAAATTCTGGCGTAATGATTTTCGGGATGGCCGCACCAAAGCTCTGACCCGGATGCTGATGATGCAGCAGGCCGCTGTCACTCATGGCCTCATAGCGCTGATTTTCACGAATCGCCACGTATTCCATTTCCGGCGTAATGATGCCGCGACGCGCGTAATGCATTTGCGTCACATTCATGCCGGCTTTAGCACGGCGAGGCTGGCGCGTATGACCAAAGCGTAAATTAGCCGTGGTTAAATCTTTTTCGCGCTGCAGACCAAAAGTTGAACTTACGCCGCTGAGCAGCTCCACATCGCCACGCTCATCAATCCAGTTCGAACGCACACTGGCCAAACCTTGGCGAATATCAATCTTTACCGATGGGTCGGTGTAGGGGCCAGAAGTGTCATACACAATGACCGGCGCATTTTTCTCAATACCAGTATTGGTGTGCGTATCGTCCAAGCTAATTTCGCGCTGCGGCACGCGGATGTCAGGACGCGAGCCCGTCACGTAGACCTTGCGCGAGTTTGGCAACGGCGCGATAGCCGCCGCATCGACGGTGGCAGCGCTGCTTAAAAAGGCTTTTTCGGGCGAATTCATGAGCTCATCCTGATGGCGTAATAATTAGCGGCTGCTTGGCCGCTCAGCAATGCGCCACTATATAGCGCCAGGGCCTGCTGTCACAACACGGCAGAGGCTTTGAATACCTGCTTTGGCCTTACTTGAACCGCGCAGTTACAGCTCATCGGAGCGATGACTTGCACGTCACCGCGCCTCAGCTTAGGCTCTCGCAATCATTTTTTGAGTCATCTCTCATGCGCACTTTGTCCAAACGCCTACTTAGCTTGGCCATGTTATCTATCTCCACCGCTACAATTGCGCTGCCGGCGCATGCACTAGACTTACTTGGCGCCATTCAACTCGCCTCAGTCAATGACCCCAATCTAGCGGCAGTAAGGGCACAACGCCTCGCCGCAGGGCAATCCACGATTATTGCGCGCTCAGCTTTACTTCCGCATTTAGGCGCCGAAGCCAGCTACAACAAAATCAACATCAATAGCCAGTCTGCCGCACTTGGCAAGCTCGACTACAAGCAAACCACCTGGGGCGCACGACTAACTCAGCCGATTTTTCATTGGGATGCTTGGCATCAATACAAGGCCATTAGTGCACAGCGATCACAGCAAGAGGCTGAGGCCGATAGCCGCACCCAAGCGTTATTTTTAGGCGTCGCCAATGCTTATTTTGATGTGCTGCGTGCGCAAGACACACTGGCCCTCGCGCAGGCTCAAGAAAAAGCACTCAGCCATCAGCGCGACAAGGCTGAGGCACAATTTAAAGTGGGCGTGATTGCCCGCGCCGATGTCATGGAAGCCGATGCGCAGCGCGACACCGCGACTGCCGAGCGCTTAAGTGCAGAAATTGGCCTGACACACGCCAAAGAAACGCTAAACGCTGCTCTAGCTACTGAGGTCGATGATTTATCGCCGCTACCAGAAAATATTCCAACACCGACACCTGTGCCAAACGACCCCAAAGCCTGGGCCGAGTTAGCCAAACAAAATAATCCCAGCCTAACGGCCGCACGCTTCGCCGCAACGGCCGCCGCGAAAGCTAAAGAGGCGCAGCGCGCAGGCTTCCTACCCTCCATTGATGCCTATGCCAGCACCGGCGATATTCGCAATACTGATATCACGCCGCCTAACCCTAATTCGCCGATAAATTTTAATGCCGGCCGTCAAAGCGCCGTTGGCGTGGAAGCGCGTTGGGAGCTATTTGCGGGCGGCCGCACACTAGCATTGGTCAAGCAAGCTGGCTATCAGGCCGATGCCGCTCGCGCCGCGGCGATGGCGCAGGAACACCAAATCGTGACCGCGACACGCACGGCATTTATGACGGTTAAAACCGATAGCCAACGCCTTACCGCACGCCAGCGCGCCCTGCGCTCAGCGGAGCTCGCACGTGAAGCAGCACAGGCCGGCTACTCGGTAGGTTCGCGTAATATCGTGGAGTTATTGCAGGCAGAAACGCGTGTGTTTGCTGCCAGCCGCGACTACGCTAATGCGCGCTATGACTATGTGATGAATAGTTTGCGACTGAAGGCACTGGCCGGACAATTAGATGAAGCGACAGTTGCGACGGTGAACGGCTGGTTGGCCGCGAAATAAGCGTAATGGTCGGATGCCTATAGCGTGATCGTCGCTAAGGCAATAGCTGCCCTAGTGCCACTGCGACCGCTGTCTCTACGCGCAAAATACGTGGGCCGAGATCGCAGCAGACTAGGCCTGCGGCCTGCAGTTTTTCTATTTCATAAGCGATAAACCCACCTTCTGGGCCGATGGCTAAGAGCGTGGGCTTAGTGCTTGGTGATAGCCTACTAGACTTTGCACTACCCTCTTGCGACCCATTAGCTTGCTTGGCTGGGTGCGCTACCCAACCTTGACGCCCCTGCATTAGCGATGGCAAATCATCCTCGACAAACGGTTTAAAACGCGGCGCCAGCGTCACTCGCGGCGCGACTGTATCGCCAGCTTGCTCCAGCCCCAAACGCAGCTGCTCAGCAATAGTCGCCTCGCTGAGCCACGGGCTCTGCCAAAAGCTTTTTTCCACGCGAAAACTGTTGATTAAAACCAGCTCAGAAATACCCAGCGTGACCACCATTTGCAGAATGCGCTTGAGCATTTTTGGGCGCGGCAGGGCCAGCAGCAAAATCATGTCGCGCTTAGGTGGTGGCAATGTGTCGAGCTGAATGCGTAGTGTCGCTTGCTCAGATGAAAGCTCAATAACTTCACCACGGCCGATCATGCCGCCGAGCTCGCCAACCTTTAAAAACGAACCTATTTCTGGGCGATTGACGGAGAGCACATGCTGCAAGCGGCGGTCGCGCAACACCAGCGTGTCAGGCGCGATTAAATCATCCGATGTATAGGTGATGAGGTTCACGCGCTCTCGCCCAACCAAGGTGCAAGCAACTCCAGCTGTCGCCCCACAGCGCCCTGATTGGCCGCCATAACGGCCGCACCTGCAGCACGCTGCTGCTGTAACAACTCGGGATCATCGAAGCGTGCTAACACGGCCTGAGCTAGCTCCGCTGCGTTACTCACCACGGCCAAAGCACCGGCCGCGATGAGAGCGTCATTGATACTTTGAAAGTTGGTGTAATGCGGACCAGTCAGCGTCGACACGCCCACCGCTAATGGCTCCAGCGCATTATGCCCACCGCCTGGCGCGAGCAATGAGCCGCCAACAAAGGCCACTTTCGCCATGGCCAGCCAGAGCAGTAGTTCGCCCATGCTATCGGCCAGTAACACTTGCGTGCTGGCATCGACTAGCTCATGCGATGAGCGCCTAACAGCCTGCAAGCCTTCGCTGCTAATGAGTTTAGCGACAGCATCGAAGCGCTCTGGATGGCGTGGCACCAAAATCAGCAGCGCCTCGGGATGTGTCTGCAAAATTGCACGATGCGCCGCCAACACAATCTCATCTTCACCCGCATGCGTACTGGCTGCGACCCACACCGGCCGCTGAAGCAAAGACCACGCCACACGCCAGCGCGCAGCGTCATCGTGCAAATGCTCGGGCACCGCGAGATCGAACTTCACGCTGCCTGTGCGCACAACTTGATTCGATGGCACGCCAAGTAAGCAAAAGCGCTCGGCCGTGGCCTCATCTTGCGCAGCCACCACCGTGAGCTGGCGCATCAGCTCGGCACCCAGACTCCCTGCTCGCTCATAGCCTCGCGCCGAACGTTCCGACAAACGCGCATTGGCCAACATCACCGGAATGCCGCGAGCCCGTGCTGCCACCAAGGTGTTTGGCCACAACTCAGTCTCCATAATCACCAATGCGCGCGGCTGCCAGTGCGCGAGAAAGCGCCGCACCGCCCAGGGAAAATCATAGGGCGCGTAGACATGGGCAAAGCCCGCATTGTCATCGCCCCAAAGCACACGCACCTGATCGGAGCCAGTCGGCGTCATGGTTGTGATAAGTAGCGGCACATCGGGATAGTGCTCGCGAATGGCGTCGACCAGCGGTCGTGCCGCTAGCGTTTCACCAAGCGAAACTGCATGCAGCCAAATCGGGCGAGTGAGCGAGGGAGCATCGCTCGGCACACGCCCCAAACGCTCACGCCATCGCAGACGATACGCAGGTGAAGTGCGTC
>CAXIBK010000172.1:0-4282 GCA_964022225.1 uncultured Paraperlucidibaca sp. | reverse complement strand
ACAGCAAGCGCCTGCTTCGATCATTTTTTTGGTCAGTAGGTAAGTTGCTTCTTCGTTACCAAAACCGGCATCGATGTCGGCAATGATGGGCACAATGTGTGTTTCGAAGTTGTTGATTTGATCTTCAATCGATTTGGCTTTGGCACTGTCACCAGCGTCTTGGGCTTTTTTCAGATTGCGGAACAGGTCGTTCATTTCTTTTGCGTCAGCTTGGCGCAAGAAGGTGTAAAGCTCTTCGATCAGTGCAGGAACCGATGTTTTTTCGTGCATGGATTGGTCAGGTAGTGGACCAAACTCTGAGCGCAGAGCAGCAACCATCCAGCCTGACAGGTACAGGTACTTTTTGTTGGTGGTGCCAAAGTATTTTTTGTTGGCGATCATTTTTTGTTGGCCAACAAAACCATGCCAGCAACCTAGAGATTGCGTGTATTTGCTGCTGTCGGCATCATATTCAGCCATGTCGCGGCGCATTATGGCGGCGGTGTATTTGGCGATGTCTAAGCCGGTTTTGAAACGGTTTTGCATTTGCATGCGAGCCGCGTCTTCTGGGCTGATTGCGCTCCATGTATCGCCAAACTTGGCTTTCAGGGCGCGAACAGCATCAATCGCAGAGGTGTACGTAGTCATGGCGTCTTCCTGTCACGAGGGGTGGATGTCAATGCGCGCATATAAATGCATATAGGCGCTTTAACAGTGAGCGCAGTGTAGGCTTTCATGGCATAATTTTCAAAGTTTATAGTTTTTATAGTTGGTATTCATGCCATGAATCTTGAGCGGATAGATCTTAATTTATTAGTGTATCTCGATGTCTTGCTGCGTGAGCAAAGTGTCACCCGCGCCGCGGGGCAGTTAGGGATTACACAACCTGCTTTGTCGAATGGATTAAAGCGTTTGCGCGATCTATTTAACGATCCTTTGCTCATTCGCAGCAGCCAAGGCATGACTCCAACGGAGCGAGCGCTTGAGCTAGCACCATTGATTCGCCAGGCCTTATCGCAAATCACTGATATTTTAGAACCAAGACAAGAGTTTAAGCCGCTGACATCACGCCGTGTGTTTCGCATCATGTCTAGCGATTATGCTGAAGCCACGCTTGTTCCTGCTTTAGTCAAGGCGCTACGCTCTGAAGCTCCCGATGTGGTGTTGGATTTCCTTACGCCGTCGGATGTTAGTGTGCAAGACATCGAGCAAGGTAAGGTCGACCTAGCGATTAACCGCTTCAATGAAATGCCGCAATCTTTTCATCAAATCACTTTATGGACAGATAGTTTTTCTTGCTTGCTGAATCGTAATAATCCGGCGGCTATGCGTTTTAACTTAAAAAACTACCTCGACTCTCAGCATATTTGGGTATCAAAAACAGGCATGGGCATTGGTTTTGGCGTAAATCCTGATCGCGGCCATTTGGGACAGATCGATGCCGCGTTGGAGCGATTAGGGCAGCGCCGGCGTATCACTATTTTCACGCGGCATTACCAAATGCCTGCACTGGTTGCGCACAAGGCCGACCTAGTGGCGACGTTGCCGACACGGATCGCTAAGCTGCAGCAAGACCATCCACAGCTAGTCATTAAAGAGCCGCCATTTCACAT
This sequence comes from uncultured Paraperlucidibaca sp., assembly GCA_964022225.1. Taxonomy (GTDB): domain Bacteria; phylum Pseudomonadota; class Gammaproteobacteria; order Pseudomonadales; family Moraxellaceae; genus Perlucidibaca. The sequence continues at coordinate 2,690 of CAXIBK010000172.1, read as the reverse complement.
TCCTGCATTTGAACTAAAGATGGCTTGGGGACCTTTGCTGCACCATAGTCCAGCGCACCGTTGGCTGCGGCAACTCATCACGTTCGTGGCTAGGCAAATCGCAGAACAAGAGGAAAGGGCAGATGCGGAGAGTGGCTTAGCGCGGCGCAATGCGCGTATTCGGCGTATTCGGGAATGACCAAAGCCTAAGTTTTGGTTAAACTATGCGCCCCGCACATACATCCCCTTGATCACAGCACTTTGAGGCAAACGGATATGACTGAACAACGCGTCCAGCACGGCGAACTTGATATCGCCAAATCGCTTTTTGACTTGGTGAATAACGAGATAGCTCCAGGCACAGGTATTAGCCCAGAGCATTTTTGGCAGCAATTCGAGCAAGTTATGGCCGATTTGATGCCGAAGAATAAAGCCTTGCTGGCGAAGCGCGATGATATCCAGGCGAAAATCGATGCATGGCACCAAGCTAACCCAAAAGCTGACTTTGCTGCGTATAAAGCATTCCTCGTGGAAATTGGCTACCTGGTTGCTGAAGGCCCAGATTTTGAAGTATCGCCAACCAATGTAGATGATGAAATTGCGCATATTGCTGGCCCACAATTAGTTGTGCCAGTGAAGAATGCCCGTTATGCCTTAAACGCCGCCAATGCGCGCTGGGGCTCTTTATATGACGCACTGTATGGCACTGACGCTATTTCAGAAGATGGTGGTGCTGAGCGCGCAGGTGGCTACAACCCGGTTCGCGGCAATAAAGTCATCGCGTTTGCTCGTCAGTTCTTGGACCAGGCTGCGCCTTTAGCCTCGGGCTCACACCCTGACAGTACTGCCTATGCCGTGGTTAATAGTCAGTTGCAAGTTACACTGTCTAATGGCCAAACAGTGGCACTAGCTCAGCCAGAAAAGTTTGTTGGCTATACTGGCGATGCTGCTGACCCAGCGAGCGTATTGTTGAAAAACAATAACTTGCATGCTGAAATTCAATTCGATCGCAACAGCGCCATTGGTAAAACCGATGCTGCTGGCATTAAAGATGTGAACTTAGAGTCAGCCATTACCGCCATTCAAGATTGTGAAGACTCAGTTGCGGCCGTGGATGCCGAAGATAAAGTTGAGGTCTATAGCAACTGGCTAGGCCTAATGAAAGGTGATTTAGCCGAGTCATTCCAAAAGGGTGGCAAAACTTTAACGCGTACGCTCAATAGCGATCGTCAGTTCACAACACCTACTGGTGGTGAACTGACATTGCACGGCCGTGCTTTATTGTTAGTGCGTAACGTTGGCCATCTGATGACCAATCCAGCCGTTCGCTACAAAGGCGAAGAAGTGCCAGAAGGCATCATGGATGCAATGGTTACTACCCTGGCCGCAATGCATGACCTACAAAAGAAAAACCGCCTTAGCAACTCGCGTACTGGTTCGTTGTATATCGTGAAGCCCAAAATGCACGGCCCTGAAGAGGTAGCTTTTGCTAGCGAAATTTTTGCTCGCGTAGAAGATGCCTTGGGCTTGGCGCGTAACACCATGAAAATGGGCATCATGGATGAAGAGCGTCGTACTACAGTGAATTTGAAAGAGTGCATCCGTGCCGCTAAAGAGCGTGTGATCTTCATCAACACGGGCTTCTTAGACCGCACCGGTGATGAAATGCACACCTCTATGGAAGCAGGTGCCATGGTGCGTAAAGCTGACATGAAAAAACTGCCATGGATCAGCGCTTACGAAAACTGGAACGTTGATGTTGGCCTGAAATGTGGCTTACAAGGTAAAGCTCAAATCGGTAAAGGCATGTGGGCAATGCCTGACCTAATGAAAGATATGTTGGAGCAAAAAATTGCTCATCCGAAAGCTGGCGCTAATACAGCTTGGGTGCCATCTCCAACTGGCGCCACTTTGCACGCCACGCATTACCACCAAGTGCTAGTGCAAGACGTGCAAGAGCAGTTGAAATCACGTGCGCAGGCCAAATTAGATGATATTTTGACCTATCCAGTGACTCACACACCAAACTGGTCAGACGAAGAAATCAAAAACGAGCTAGATAATAACTGCCAAGGTATCTTGGGCTATGTAGTGCGTTGGATTGACCTTGGTGTAGGTTGCTCAAAGGTGCCAGATATCAACAACGTAGGCTTGATGGAAGATCGGGCTACGCTGCGTATCTCCAGTCAACACGTGGCTAACTGGTTACGTCACGGCGTTTGCACCAAAGCCCAAGTGACAGAAGCTTTAGAGCGCATGGCTGCTGTAGTTGACAAGCAAAACGCTGGTGATCCACTGTACACACCAATGGCTCCGGATTTTGCCAATAGCGTTGCTTTCCAAGCGGCTGCAGAGCTGGTGTTTGAAGGCCGTGTGCAGCCTAACGGTTATACCGAGCCAGTGCTTCATCGCCGCCGCTTAGAGTTGAAAGCCGCTAAAGCTTAAGCCCTAAGTTGTTCAAAAAGCCGTCATCTGTTCTGCAGTTGACGGCTTTTTTATGGCCATTTTTAGCGAATGGTTTAGGGTAGAGCAAAGACCATTTAAGGATGTGTTATGAACCAAATGCAAGCAGGTATATTAGCTGAGATCCCTGAAAACGCGCGATTCGTGAGCTTCCAATTAGCCGATAGCGGCTTGCTGGAGGCAACATTGAAGGCAGTCCAAACGCATGCTGATGGCGAGCGCGCAGTTGTCGGCATTGGCTTAGCGGT
>CAXIBK010000171.1:0-4306 GCA_964022225.1 uncultured Paraperlucidibaca sp. | reverse complement strand
TATCGAAGAGTTAGTGGGCTGCCCGAGTGATATTATTTCGACCGGCCCAGATCGCGAAGAGACCATTGTGCTTCGCCATCCATTCCAATAATAAAAGCTTGCTTCAATGAGGGCCTGCGATGAAATTTGAAACAACCATGTCATGGCCAGCTCCGCTGGCTCGTGTGCTAGCCATGATCACTAGCACAGATTACGCAAATGAGCGTTTATCGCGCATGGGCTATGAGCACTTTGAGGTGCTGTCTAGTGAGGATGACGGGCGTCATTTTGCGCTTACTGCACACGTGGTTGGCAAGCCCAGCGTAAAGCTGCCAGCGTTGGCGCAAAAGTTTGTTAAAAGCGATCAGCCTATTGAGATTGAGCAAACTGATCGCTGGGATCGTGAGTGCGCTAGTGGCACCCTGCAGCTGATTAATAAGTCAGTGTCGGCCGTGAATATCTCGGCGAGTATGCAACTCAGCGAGAAGGACGGTGTAACGACAAACACCTTAACTTGGGATGTTAGCTGTAGCATCCCCTTGGTTGGTGGAAAGCTGGCCAGCATTATCGCTGAAGATATTCGTACCAAAGCGTCACAAAATGAAGCCGTGAGCCGAGAGATATTGGCTGAGCGGTACTGATTAGCTTCTTTACTGCATTGTTATTGTCTTTAAACTTGGCATCATAAAGCCAAGTGCGAGATCAGCTCTCGTCATAATAAAAACCAAGGAAAGACGCCATGATTGAGCAGATGATTGCTGACTTTAAAGCCGATATGTGGCTTTACATTTCTATTCCCTTTATCAGCGGCTTTATTGGCTACATCACCAAAGTTGTCGCCATTAAAATGATGTTTGCTCCCATGGAGTTTGTCGGCATCAAGCCATTCTTTGGCTGGCAAGGCATTGTGCCGCGCAAAGCTGAAAAAATGGCAATGATCTCTGTCGACCTAATGACAAATCAGCTTATTAAGCCCGCCGAAATTTTTGCTCGACTCGACCCACACCGCATTGCGAAAGAAATCGAAGTGCCAATGATGGCAGCATCGGAAGATATTGTGCGCGAAGTTGCTCAGCAGTATCAGCCCGGCTTGTGGGAAGGGATGCCTGAGTTTGCACGTCAGAAAATTATCACCCGCGTGAAGGCAGAAGCTCCCGCTATCGTTGCGAACATCATGTCTGAGGTGCAGGGAAACATCGACAAATATTTTGATATCAAGCATATGGTTATTACTAACCTCATGCGCGATAAGAAGCTTTTGAACGAAATTTTCCAAAAGGTTGGCCGCCAAGAGTTTAAGTTTTTCAGTAATGCTGGTTTTTATTTCGGCTTTGCTATTGGTTGGGTTCAAATGATTTGCTGGCTAGCATTTAAGCAACCTTGGATGTTGCCAGCGTTTGGTGGCTTCGTCGGCTTCTTCAGCGACTGGATCGCTTTGCAAATGATGTTCCGTCCGCAAATGCCGAAGAAAATTCTTGGATTTACGGTTCAGGGCTTATTCCTGAAGCGTCAAAAGGAAGTGGCGGCGGATTACGCAGACCTTATCTCAAAGCAGGTGTTAACGCCGGCAAATATGATGGAAGAGTTATTCCGGGGTGCTTTTGCCGATCGCATCATGGACCTCATTCACAAAAACGTGAAAGCCATGGTGGATGAGCAAACCGGTGTGGTTCGCCCGTTAGTGGTTTATGCCGTCGGCAGTAAGACGTACATGGAAATGAAAAGCGTGATTGCCGAGCGCATCATGGAGCGCATGCCGGAAACAATGAAATACGTCGAAACGTATGCTGGCGATGCGATGGATGTGCGTAACACCTTGGTCGAGCGTATGCAGGGTCTGACCCCTGATCAGTTTGAGGGCATGTTGCGCCCGGCATTCAAAGAAGATGAGTGGGCATTGATTACCGTGGGTGCGGTGCTCGGCTTCATCGTTGGGGAAATGCAAATTCACTTCATGCTTTAAGTGGTTTGAGCGGGATGGCCGTGTCGTCACACGGCCGGTTATCTTGCCACTGCGATTGTTGTAACCACCTCTGCTCTAATGCCATGCGTTCGGCCACAACCGCTTCCTGCAATGGGTCATCTAGGCTTAAGCGATGACTAAGCAGCAGCAATGCTTGCGCATAAATCAGGTAAATCAGTCCTGTAGTTTCCTTTGGTGGCATCTCTCGTACGTGTTTCCACGCACTGGATTCGGCTGGGCTGAGCGATAGCTTAATGATGGCTCCAGATCGTTGCCAATGTGCGGAGACCACTGCATTACTTAATAGCCATGCACTGACAAACCCGCGCTCACCAAGATCAAAGTGATTGACTAGGCTCATGTGCTACTCCATTAGCAAAGGGGTTAATAAGAGCAAAAACGACATATTTATTCCTAAAAACTATACCAAATACGGCATGGAGTTCGCCTTCGTCAATTAACAAAATGGCGGCATGGAAGAATTCATCGGAATGGCTCTCAAGCAAATACGCACTAATGCTGGTCTCACGCAGGAGCAGTTGGCCGACCGTATTGGGTCGTCAACGGGCGCGATTTCGAAAATGGAGTGTAGTAGGCGTTCACCGAGCATGAGGCAGTTAGTTAAAATAGCTAATTCTTACGATATGCAGGTTTCGGCTATTGTCGAGTTAGCAGAGCAGCTCTCAGAAAGTCGTACGCGAGTGCTAAATGATAGGTCAGTAAGCTATATTCTTGCTAATCAGCGCGTTATGGCTCCGTTCATGCGACTTTCATCGGCAGATCAAGGGTTAGTAGAAGCTGTGATCGTGCGCTTAAGCTTATCTGACGGCAGCTATGTGGACAGGAAGTAAAGGGCGTATCCCTAAAGCTTCGAAGCTATTTGGATGTCCGCAGTCACTTCAGAAAGCAAAAAGCCCGCATAAGCGGGCTTTTTGGCGGCTTTGCAGTCAGGCTTTGACATGCAAAACTAAAGATGGTGCCAGAAGATCATTAATATGGTGCCCAGAAGAGGACTTGAACCTCCACCCCCTTGCGAGGACCAGCACCTGAAGCTGGCGTGTCTACCAATTTCACCATCTGGGCAGATGAGGTCGCGAAATATAGTGAGGCGAGTCGGGGCTGTCAACTGTCTTGGTGTAGAATAGCCAAAATTATTGAGATTGCTTATGCCTGTTCAGCCCCCAAAAACCACGCCAGCCGATGATCCGCACGCCGACCGCGAGGCCGAGCGTTACGATAATCCGGTCGCTAGCCGTGAGCTAATTCTGGCCACGCTAGAGGGTTTAGGAAAGCCGCTGACGCACCCGCAACTCGCCAAACATTTTGGCTTTTTTGATGATGAGCGCGTTGAGGCCTTGCGTCGACGTTTGATCGCCATGAGCCGTGATGGCCAGCTTCAGTCCGATCGCCGCGGCTCATACCAGCCGCTAAGCGATGACGATTTAATTCGTGGTCGCGTGCAAGGCCATAAAGATGGCTTCGGTTTTTTAATCCCCGATGATGGTGGTGCTGACTTAGTGCTGTCATCACGGCAAATGCGCTTGCTGTTCGATGGCGATATTGCCCTAGTGCGCATTGCTGGCTACGACCATAAGGGCCGCCGCGAAGCTAATGTGGCACGCGTGGAAACTCGTCGCTATAAGCACGTCATTGGCCGCTATCGCGAGGAAGATGGTGTCGCTTATGTGCAGCCTGATAGCCCGCGCTTAACGCAAGATATTTTGATCCAGCCCGGCCCAGTTGGCGCTACGCAAGATCAGTTTGTGAACGTCGAAATCACCGAGTATCCCACCGGCCGCAGCTTGGCTTGCGGCAAAATCGTCGAGGTCTTGGGCGACTTTATGGCGCCAGGCATGGAAATCGACATTGCTTTGCGCAACTACGATATCCCGCATGATTGGCCAAATAAGGTCTTAGCCGAGGTCGCCGAATTATCACCCGAAGTCGATGAAGCCTCGAAGGTACAGGCTGGCCGTGTCGATATTCGCCACTTGCCGCTCATGACGATCGACGGCGAAGACGCAAAAGATTTTGACGACGCGGTCTATGCTGAAAAGCGCCGCGGTGGCGGTTTCCGTCTCATCGTGGCCATTGCGGATGTCTCGCATTATGTGCGGCCCGACACGGCACTTGACACTGAAGCTAAGGCGCGCGGCAACTCCGTGTATTTCCCCGGCCATGTCGTGCCCATGTTGCCGGAAATTCTCTCCAACGGCCTGTGCTCATTGAATCCACACGTCGATCGTTTGTGCATGGTCTGCGACATGACATTTTCGGCTGCCGGCAAGATGACCAGTAATACGTTCTACGCTGCGGTCATGCACTCGCAAGCACGCACTACGTATAATCAAGTCAGCGATTTTC
>CAXIBK010000170.1:0-4316 GCA_964022225.1 uncultured Paraperlucidibaca sp. | reverse complement strand
CACGCTATTTAGCCCGTAGCCCAGCACAGATGGCACGGCGTGCTAGCGTGATCGCAGTGGTGTGCATGAGTGCCGCAGTGTTGGTCGGCCAACCGCTGCATTTACCGATCGCGGCTCTCGTGGTGTTATTTGCTATGAGCTTCTTACTAATGAGCTGGCTGCTGCATCACTGGAAGCGCCAACGGCTTGATTTCACATCTGCTCGCTAAGGTTTAAAGCGCACAACCCCAGTTTCATGGTCGTGCTCCTCATCGGGCTCTTTCATGGTCACTTCGGTTGGCCGCACATCGGTATAATCGCAGCGCACGCAGGCGACCCACTCGCGATCATCCTCGGTGCATAGCTGTAGCTTATCCTCTAAGCCACAGCCGGGGCATTTCGCCCCAGCAATGAAGCGCCTGAGCACACTCATGCCGCGAGACCTGTGTGTCGCAGCAGCGCATCGGCAGAGGGTTCGCGCCCCATAAATTGCTGAAACAGCTCAGCCGCAGGCCTACTGCCGCCTTGCGCCAAAATGGCCTGACGGAAGCGCGCGCCGGTTTCGGCATTAAACACACCCTCGGCCTCAAACGCCGAGAACGCATCTGCCGATAAGACCTCTGCCCATTTGTAGCTGTAATAGCCTGCCGCATAACCGCCAGCGAAAATATGGCTAAAGCTGCAAGGGAAACGATTCCACGCAGGTAAAGGCATCAAACTGGTGGTTTTTCTAACCTCATCGAGCACATTTAATAGCTCGGCAAAGTCAACGCCGGCACGACGGTGAATGGCTAAATCAAATAGCGAAAACTCTAATTGGCGCAATGTCATGAGGCCGGACTGAAAGTTACGCGCCGCCAATAAACGCTCAAGCATGGCCGCCGGCAAGGGCTCACCGGTATCGACATGTGCCGACATCAGAGCAATACCTTCAGGCGTCCAGCACCAGTTTTCCATGAACTGACTCGGCAGCTCCACGGCATCCCACGCTACACCATTGATGCCCGACACACTGGCGACCTCTACCTCGGTGAGCATGTGGTGAATGCCGTGGCCAAATTCATGAAATAGCGTGGTGACTTCGTTATGGGTCAAGAGGGCTGGGCGGTCACCCACCGGTGGACTGAAATTGCCGGTCAAAAACGCGATGGGCTTTTGCAGCTCGCCATTCGGCAGGCGGCGGCGCACACGGGCATCGGCCATCCAAGCGCCGCCACGCTTGTTGGCGCGAGCGTAAAGGTCGAGGTAAAACCATGCGCGAGTTTCGCCTTGCTCTTTTATGGCATAGGCCAGCACATCGTGATGATACGTTTCTAGCTCGGGCGCTGGCACGACATCGAAACCGAAGAGCTTTTTCGCTACGGCAAACAAGCCGTCAATCACGCGCGGAGCAGGGAAGTAGGGCTTTAATTCTTCTTGCGATAAGGCGTAGCGCTGCTGCTTCAGGTGCTCACTCACGTATGTCATGTCCCAGGGCTGTAGCGCATCGATAGCGCATTCGCGCGCGGCAAATGCTTTTAATTCATCGAAATCACGCTCAGCACCGGGGCGAGCTTTCACCGCCAAGTCGTGTAAAAACGCGTCGACCTGCTCCACGCTGTCGGCCATTTTTGGCGCCAAAGAGAGCGCGGCGTAATGCTCATAGCCCAATAGCTGGGCCTGCTCATGGCGTAGCGCCAAGATCTCGGCAATCAGCGGGCCGTTGTCGAACTCACCAGCATTGGGCCCTTGCTCAGATGCGCGCGTGGCATAGGCGGTGTAGAGCATTTCGCGTAAGTCGCGGTCATCAGCAAACGTCATCACGTTGATGTACACCGGCATATCCAAGGTGAGGCGATACGCTACGCCTTCATGACCTTCGGCGAGAGAGGACATCAGCGCCAAGCCGCTTTCAGGAATGCCGCTCAGGCGCGAGGCATCTTTTAGATTTAATGACCATGCCTGTGTGGCATCAAGGACATGATCAGCAAAGGTCGATTGCAGCTGCGATAAGCGCTCACTGATTTCGGCGTAACGCTGTTTTTCAGCCGCCGGCAGGCCGATACCGCTGAGGCGAAAATCACGCAGATTATTGCGCACGGCCTGCTGCTGAGCGGCGTCGAGCCGGGCAAATTCGCTACTGTCATGCAGTGCTTGCCACGCCTGAAATAAGCCTTCGTTTTGACCCATCTCCGTGCCATACGCCGAGAGCTTGGGCAGGCAGCTATTATATGCTTCGCGCCAGGCTTCGCTGTTGACCACGGCATTGAGCTGCGACACGGGCGACCACGCCGAATTCAGTCGGTCATCAATCGCTTCCAATGGCAGCGCTAAACTGGCCCAGGTCGGTGATTTTTGCTCTGCCAACGCGGCAACCTGCGCACGACTTTCCGCCAATAAAGTATCGATGGCCGCCGGTACATCTTCGGGGCGTAACGAGGCAAATTCAGGGATGGCGGGTGGCGTTAGCAGCACATTCATAGATACTCTCAAATACAGAAAACTTGGTCACAATAGACTTTGCGATTTGCCGTTAAAAGGCATAGCTCAAGCTCACCGTGGTCAGCGACAGGCGTTGATTATTATCACTAAACTCACGCTTCACATCGTAGCCAATGGCTAAGCCCAGCTCTTCCCGAAGTTGAACTCTCAGCTCGGTCAATGAACGCGCAATAATGCTATCTGTGCCGCCCTCAACGCCGATGCGTTGATGAAAATTAGCCGTTTTGCTAATGACATACTTATAGTCCAAAGCGCCCGTACCCACTGGCGATGTCTCAGAGTCACCAACACGGCGCTTGCTATAACGCACACCAACGCCTAACTCGCCCACTAAAGTATGCGCATCATTTTTGATGAGCTCACGACCATAGCCGCCGGTAAAGTTCATTTGATAGCGGAAGTCACTGGCGCTGTCTTTTTCCCATTGTTCTTTTAAGAACACATAATCGCTTTTATCTAGCTTGAAGCTCTGCTTACTACTCAGCAAATAACGCTCAGTACCGGAATTCGCGCTGTCATCAGAAGAACTCACCGCCTGTGCCTGATTTTCTACTGTGTAATAGCCCCAGGTCCTTTTGGCTTCTGCTTTTGCCGTCAAGCTCTCTTTGCCGCCGTCGCTACCAGACTGGGAGAAATAGCCCAAGTCTGCTCGGCCAGTCCAACCTTTATCTGCAGTCTCTTCGGCATAAGCGGGTAGGGTTAATGGCAGCAAAGCAACGACACATAGCACACGCAATTTCATTCCAACATCCTCTTTTTATATTTAGCCAAGCTCGGCGCGAAGGCTAGCAAGCAGTGATTGAGTTTCTGGGCGCACGCCGCGCCATAGGTAAAATGCTTCGGCCGCCTGCTCAACTAACATACCCAGACCATCTCGGCGACGGCTTATGTTTTGCTCGCGCGCCCACGCTAAAAAAGCCGTATCGAAGCCGTACATCATGTCATAAACCGCACTGGATGCTCGATACCAACTGTCATGCAGCGCGATAGTTTTGCCCTGCAAACTGGCGCTGGTGGCATTTATAATGACGTCATAGCTAACGCTATCATTGGCTCGCTCAAGCTCGGAGTTTGCCACACTGCTCATTGAACCGAGGCCAGCAAAAGCCAAAGCTAGCCGATCAGCTTTTGCCAAGGTTCGGTTGGCGATGCACAGATGCGCCACACCAGCGTCCAACAATGGTCCAATCACGCCAGCCGCGGCGCCGCCAGCGCCAAGCAGCAAAACACGCTGCCCTGCCAAAGCCCAGCCAGCGTTTTCTGCTATATCGCGAACAAGGCCCGCACCATCGGTATTATCTCCACGCACTTGGCCATCGGCCATCACGCTTAAGGTATTTACCGCGCCGGCCTGTTGCGCTCGCTCGCTTAATTGGTCACATAGCGCCAAGGCTTCTTGCTTAAATGGCACGGTGATATTGGCGCCACGGCCGCCGCGCGAGCACAGCCCAGCCCAGGTTTTTTCAAGGCCATCTAACGGCGCTAGTAGCGCCTCATAATTCATGCACTGACTAGTCGCCTTGGCAAAAGCAGAATGAATACGCGGTGATTTGCTGTGCTCAATGGGATGACCGATGACCGCGTACTGATCAACTTCGCTCATGCGCCTACCCAATCTTTTGGCGTTAAAAAGTCACTCAATAACCGTGATTCAACGCTACCCGGCTCAGGCTGATGCTCATAGCGCCAGCTCACCGCAGCCGGTAGCGACATTAAAATAGATTCGGTGCGACCACCGCTTTGCAGACCAAATAATGTTCCGCGATCACACACTAAGTTGAATTCGACATAGCGACCGCGTCGAACCAGCTGAAAGTCACGCTCACGCTCGCCAAATGGCGTATCTTTACTCCGCT
>CAXIBK010000169.1:0-4358 GCA_964022225.1 uncultured Paraperlucidibaca sp. | reverse complement strand
GGGCAGTTGCACCTGAAAAAAGCCTCGACCACTAATGGCAACGTCGAGCTGATTGCTGGTTTGGTTAATGCCACCTTGCGAATGCAGCTTTTCCGTAGCCACAACACGCACACCCGTACCAACATGCATGCCGGTTGGCGAGCGTGTTTGCTGAGAAGTCTGACCACCCACTTGGCGAATGTTTTGATAGAGCAAGTCTTCAAACACCGCACGGTCTTTTTTGAAGCCGGTGGTATTGGCGTTGGCTAAGTTGTTACTGACCACCTGCATGCGAGTTTGCTGTGCATCTAGGCCAGTTTTGGCCACCCATAATGAACCATTCATCATCGTCTCCTGAGGCGCTTAGGCCTTATTCCATGCGGATGAGGCGGGTCCCGCTATCAGACATGTCCTTGGCGGTTTGCATCATGCGCACTTGCATTTCGTATTGGCGCGATAGGTCAATCATCGCCACCAAGGATTCCACAGCACTTACGTTGGATGACTCCAAATTGCCCGACTGCAAGCGTGAGGCTGTAGTCGGTTCACCTGGAGCGCCGTTTTTCTGGCGCATCAAACCATCTTCACTTTTCACTACTTGCGACTCATCAAGCGTTACTAGTTTGATGCGCCCCAGCGTGACCGTTGTTTCAGGGCCTGAGCCCAATGGCACAATAGAAATCGTGCCATCGTTGGCTAGGCTTAAGCTCTGGTATGGCGGCAGCGTAATCGGGCCACCGTCGCCCATAATCGGCTGCCCAGCGCCATTGGTCAGTAGACCTTCAGCGCTGATTTGCAAGTCACCGCGGCGGCTATAACCTTCTTCGCCGCTAGCACCCTGCACCGCCAACCAGCCGTCACCATTAATGGCAACGTCTAGCTCTCTACCTGTAGCAACCATCGTGCCATGTGCCATGGAACTGGCTCTATCAGCACCCATGCTGTTAACGCGGGAGTTGTACTGGCCACCACCTTCAATTTCCTTGCTAAGCAGAGTCTGAAAGTCGCCACGAAAACCTGGCGTATTGGCATTAGCCAAATTATTGACAGTCACGGTCTGCGCCATTTGCGTGTGTTTCGCGCCGGTCATCCCGATATAAAGCATTCTGTCCATGTCAGACTCCTAGCATTTCAGCTACTTAGCGCATGTTAATGATGGTTTGCGTGACCTGGTCTGAGGTCGAAATCATCTGTGCGTTAGCTTGGAAGTTACGTTGCGCGGTGATCATTTCCACTAACTGAGCGGTCAGATCGACGTTGGAGCTTTCTAGCGCACCAGCCTGCAATAAACCGAAGTTTGACGTGCCGGCCTCACCCAAGCGTGGACCGCCTGAGGTGTAAGTTTCAGCCCATGAGGTATCGCCTAATTGCTGCAGACCATTGGGGTTGTTAAAAATAGCCACGGCAATTTTGCCCAGCTGTTGCAGCTGACCGTTGGTGAAGCGTGCTGATACAACACCTTTAGGATCAACATCAATGCCGGTCATACGGCCAGTGGTATAGCCATCGTTGAACAGATTATTGACGCCGAACTCATTGCCGTATTGCGTGGTAGCGCCGAAGTTTAAGGACAACGTCATGTCCCTACCGCCAGTGCCTGTGGAAACGGCACCATAAGAAATAGTCGTTGTCGAGGCGCCAGGAGGGCCGCTTGGTATGAGCTTACCGTCCTGAGTGAAGCTTAACTTTTCAGTTGAAGCCGCCTCTGTACCGTCAATAAATAAGTGCTGATCCCATGTATTAAGTGCGCCGGCATCGCGAACAAAATAAAGCGTTGCTTGGTGAGGCGTACCCAAGGAGTCATACACCGTCATTGAGGTTGCGTGGTTATATGAGTCTGGGTTTGTCACATCAAATGCAACGATTGGTGGTGTGGCATTCGATGGCAAGTTAACGCCAATATCGCCCTTGGTACTTTCTTTAGGTGGGCTTTCAGTCGTCTGAAGCTTGAGATCAGACAATGAGCCCGTAGCAAAGCCGCCGCCTTCAGTTACTGGGAAAACCTGTAGCCTCTGTAAGTCGTCATTAACCACATTGCCTTCACGGTCGACGCTAAATGCGCCCGCGCGTGAATACACCAAACCTTCACGGCCAGACATCACGAAGAAACCTTCACCACTGATGGCCATATCAAGGTTGTTGTTGGTAAAGTCGATATTGCCTTGCGAAAACTGCTGTGAAATAGCAGCTGTACGCACGCCCGAACCAGTTGCCGTTGCTGACAAATCATTACTGGCAGTCGCAAACACATCAGAGAACAAAGCACGCGACGACTTAAAGCCAGCGGTATTAACGTTGGCAATGTTGTGCGCTGTGACATCTAAGTGGGTTGATGCGGCATTCAAGCCGCTGAGTGCAATTCGAAAGCTCATGAGATAACTCCTGGGGTATTGAGTGCCGGCTTAGCCGACGGCTTTAACATCGGAAAGTTTGACGCTGCCCATAGGGCCTAAATCGAGCTCGGTTCCACCGCCCTTTTGCATGCTCACGCTATGCACCGTGCCTTGCACAGAGGTCGTTAATGCCTCGCTGGTGCTACCGCGTATTGCGGTTGCTGCAATCTTGTAATTGCCATTCGGCAATTGCTGACCATCATTATTCGTACCATCCCATTGGAAGCTCAGAGAGCCAGCCGATTGCGGACCAAGATTGACCTGTCGAACTAATTCGCCACTCTCTGAGGTGATATCGATGCGCACGTTTTGCGCTGACGTGTCGAGGCTAACCTGGCCATTGATTGGCACGCCTTGACTAACACCCACGCTTTCTGTTGGCACGAGTACGGTTTTGCCAATCAGTCCAGACGCGTTCAACCATTGGCTAGATGACATGGAGTTAGCCAGATCACTGATCGATGTCTTCATTTCGTTAATGCCGGCGACACTAGATAGCTGTGCCATTTGCGCTAGAAACTGAGTGTTATCAGTTGGCTTAAGTGGGTCTTGGTTTTGCATCTGTGCCAGCATCATTTTCATGAAATCGGCTTGATCAAGGTCACTGATGGATTTACGACCAGCATCGGCATTTAAACCGCCAGTAGCCGCACTGCCTTTATTGACCACACTATTAATTTGACTGAAGTCCATGACTTACTCCGTGCTTACTGTTGACCGAGCTGCAAGGTGCGCAGCATCAGGGTTTTGGCGGTGGCAAAAATCTCGGCATTACTTTGGTAAGCACGCGAGGCGGAAATCATATTGGCCATCTCCTCCACGGCATTAACGTTGCTGCCGAAGATGTAGCCGTCTTTGTCGGCCATGGGGTGACCGGGTAAATAACGTTTGGGCACTTCAGCCTGACTGGTCTCAATGCCATCGACTTGAACGCCAACTTGGGTAGCGTTATTGATGCTGGCACCAGCATTAGCGTTAGCCATCATCGCGGCGAACACGGGCTGGCGAGCGCGATAAGCGCCTTCGGCGGTGGTGCTGACGGTGTCGACGTTGGCCATATTGCTAGCGGTGGTGTTGAGCCGCAGCATTTGCGCATTCATGCCAGAACTGGCGATATCAAAAATGCTCATGATTAACGACCTCCGGTGATGGCGGTTTTCATTGATGAAAATTTGCCGCCGAGAAACTGAAGCGTGGCTTGATAGCGCACGGTGTTGTCGGCGAAGGCGGCTTGCTCGCGCTCGGCTTCAACAGTGTTGCCATCGATAGACGATTGCAGCGGGATGCGGTATTTCAGGCTTTCGGCCGATGAGCTTGATCCAACGCTCACACCTGCTTGATTGATGCTAGTGCCGGAGCTAGCAGCACTAAGACTTAAGTTATTAGTGTTTTGGCTAACGTTACCGACGCTCATGCGTGAGCTATTAGCGCCAGCTGCGCTTTCACCCATGGCATCGGCTAGCGCTGCCTTGAAGTCAAAGTCGCGAGCTTGATAGCCAGGCGTGTCGGCATTCGCGATATTGGAGGCGAGCACTTCACTACGCATCGCGCGCAAATGCAGTGCTTTCTCATGCACGCCCAATACCGAATCAAAACTAATGCCCATCTTCCACCTCCGAACGCAGTTCACATCTGCTCAGAGATGAATTAGCAAACGCCGTGCCAATGTCTATTTAGATTTACTTTTCATTGACTTAGATACACTGGCTAATGGCCTTAGCACGATCAGCAAGCTATCATCGGCAGCATAGTCAGCATCTTGGCACTCACCCATGGATGATTATTTACTGCTCGGTCTCGCAGCATTTTTCGCTGGCGCTTTAAACGCAGTTGCTGGCGGCGGCAGCTTTTTAACTCTACCAGCGTTGATCTATTGCGGCGTACCACCAGTTATCGCCAACGCAACCGGCACTGTGGCGCTACTGCCGGGCTATGCCGCCAGCACCTGGGGCTTTCGCCAAGAACTCAAGCAGCTGCAAGGTCTAC
>CAXIBK010000168.1:0-4379 GCA_964022225.1 uncultured Paraperlucidibaca sp. | reverse complement strand
GAGGAAATACCGTCGCCATTGGCGGCATTTTTAGATCATGCTGCGCTCGAAGCTGGCGAGCAGCAAGCCGGTGAATTCGAAGATGCCGTGCAAATGATGACGTTGCATGCAGCGAAAGGCTTGGAGTTTCCCTTGGTGTTTTTGGCCGGTGTGGAGGAAGGTTTATTTCCGCACGAAATGGCTTTGCAGGAAAATAATCTCGAAGAAGAACGCCGCCTTTGCTATGTCGGTATCACTCGCGCCATGAGCGAGTTGGTAATTAGCTATGCGGAGGTGCGCCGACTCTATGGCACCGAAAGCTATCATGTCGCATCGCGCTTTTTGGGCGAAATTCCTGAGGCCTTATTGGCGCCAGTACGTCAGCAGGCGCCACCGATGCGCGCAGGCTTTCGCGGCGGTTCGGGCTTCGCTGCAAATAGTAGCGGCCAAAGTTCATCTGGCTTTAAGCAAGAAACATTGGGCGATGATGATGGCAGCGGTTGGCGCTTAGGCCAGGCGGTAAATCACCCGCGCTTTGGCGATGGTGTGATTTTAGCGTTTGAGGGCAGTGGGCCGAATGCTCGCATTCAAGTCAACTTTAGCGAGCTCGGCAGCAAGTGGCTAGTATCTCAATACGCGAGGTTAACCCGCAAGGTCTGATGTGCTTAAAGGCCGCTAGGTGACCAAGTTAAGGGGCACAAGCGGCTAAGACTTAGTGCGCCGAAAGCTCGCGGGTATTGCCCTGATCATTGATGGCGACAAAGGTAAACAAGCCTTCAGTGAGCTTGGTGTGGTTGCCCGTTAGATCGCTGACAGCCCAGACCTCAACCAAGATCTTCATTGATGAGCGACCAGTAGACAGCACTTCAGTGTAGAAGCCAACGATATCGCCAACTTTAACTGGCCTTAAAAACACCATCGCATCAATAGCCACGGTTGCCGTACGGCCTTTTGCTCGTTTGCGTGCGGCAACACCTGCGGCCAAGTCCATTTGGGAGACTAGCCAGCCGCCAAAAATATCGCCATTTGGGTTGGCATCGGCAGGCATAGCGATGGTTTGCAGGCAGAGCGTGCCGCGAGGAATGGGGTGGTTTTCGTTATCGCGACGCATGTGGGCGGCTCCAGAGGCTCTTATTTTGTTTGAGGGTAAGAGTACCCTGCAGCTAAGCAGCTGTCATTGAGCAAATGCGGATGTCTGATGACAATGATAAACACCGCTCAGAGGCGTGCAAAAATTCAGCTACACTCAACTGTCATCATTACGTCATATTTGATCGTCATCATGCGCTCCGTAAAACCAAACCGTCTCTAGTGGAGTGACACATGAAAGCGAAAGTACTGATTGCCGCCTTAGGCTTAAGCCTGGGTATGTCGGCCCAAGCAGCAGTTGATTCAGCGTTGCCTAGCTACACGAAAGCCACAGGTGTTTCTGGTAACTTGACCAGCGTAGGCTCCGACACCCTTAACAACTTAATGACCTTGTGGGCGGAAGACTATAAAAAGCTTTACCCCAATATCAATATTCAAATTCAAGGTGCCGGCTCGTCAACAGCGCCACCCGCATTGACTGAAAGCACAGCAAACCTAGGCCCTATGTCGCGCATGATGAAAGGTGCTGAAATCGCCGCCTTTGAAAAAGCCAAAGGCTACAAGCCAACAGCTGTGCCAGTTGCTATCGACGCTTTGGCTGTGTTTGTCCATAAAGATAACCCCGTTAAATTCATGAAAATGGAAGTGGTAGATGCGATTTTCTCAGACACACGCAAGTGTGGTCATGATAAAGCCGTTACCAATTGGGGTGATGCGGGCTTAAGCGGTGCTTGGGCTAAGCGTGATCTTCAAATTTACGGCCGTAACTCTGTATCTGGCACCTATGGTTACTTTAAAGAAAAAGCACTTTGCAAAGGTGACTTTAAAACTAACGTAAACGAACAGCCAGGCTCAGCATCAGTTGTGCAATCAGTTGGTAGCTCGATTAACGGTATTGGTTACTCCGGTATTGGCTACAAAACATCGAGTGTTCGCACGGTTCCACTAGTTGGTAAAGATGGCGAAATCTACGATGCCAATGAGAAAAATGCGGTTAGCGGTAAGTACCCGCTTGCTCGCTTCCTCTATGTGTATGTCAACAAAGCACCAAACAAGCCTTTGCAGCCTTTAGAGGCAGAGTTCTTGAAAATGGTGTTATCTAAGCAAGGTCAGATGGTTGTAGAGAAAGATGGCTACATTCCATTGCCTGCAAAAGAAGCAGCTAAAGTAATGAAAATGCTGGATCTGTAAGTTGTACGTTTAAACAAGAAGGGCCTTCGGGCCCTTCTTGCCCGATTATACGGGCCATATCTTGTGCCTAGCGTTAGGTTGAGCAGATGAAAAATACCAAGATCACATCGGTAAACACGGCAAATATGCGCCGCAGGCGAGAGCTTAAAGATCGTCTCGCAAATCTAACGATAGGTTTAGGCGGTGTTGGCGTTATTGGCGCCATCACGCTGATCTTTTTTTATTTAGTGTTTGAGGTCTGGCCGCTATTTAGTGGCGTAGAGCTCGAGAAGAAAGCGCCAGTGATGACACAGGCGGCTGCACTTTATTTAGATGCAGATGAATATAACGAGTCGGGTATTCGCATATTGGCCGATGGCCAAGTGCAAATTCTTGATGTGAAAACTGGACGTATTGAGTCCACCTCGGCATTGCCTCTGCCCAGTGGTGTGCATATCACTAGCGTGCAGCGCGGCCCGATCCTGTCGAGCCTAGTTGGTATCGGTCTGAGCAATGGCCAGTTGCTAGTAGCAAAGCCAAATTACGACGTCAGTTACGGGGCCAATAACCAGCGCATCATTAACAGCTCGTTGGCATACCCCTATGGTGAAGAGCCACTCACGGTCGATAGAAGTGGCGGAGCGCTGCATGCATTTTATCTGCGCGGTAGCGATGATGACTTACGTGTATTGGCCTATGTCGAAGGCAAAGTTCAGCGAATTCATTTTAGCTCGGCTAATGAGAGTAGTAGCGCGTTATCACTTTCGTTTGGTGATGATGACGGCTCTGATGAAGATGCCGGCTTCAGCGAGGTAGAGCGCGATGAGCTGCCGTATCGCGCCAGTGCTGCGCAGCACATCATCATTGGTCAAGATGGAAACTGGGCCTATGTATTCCATGATGGCAACCGAGTCAGCGTATTCAACGTACGCAATGAGCCAATTTACACGCAAGAAGTCGTGCTAACTGGCCCTACGGCTGAAGTCACTGCTGTTACTGCGCTGCAAGGCAATGTCTCGCTAATAGTTGGCGATAGCCAGGGTGAGGTTGCGCAATGGTTCATGGTGCGTGACTCCAGTACGGGCGTTGATCAATTTCAGCTGAAAAAAATTCGTAGTATTAGCGTTGGTAATGCTGCAATCACAGCTCTGACTCCTGAAGCTCGTCGCAAAGGCGTTGTGATAGGCGATGCTAATGGCCAAGTAAGCTATTACTACACCACATCTGATCGTCTAATTATGCAGACCTCCGCTGGTGACTCGCCGATACGATCGCTGGCGATGAGCGCTCGGTCTTTGGGTCTGCTCATTCAGTCCGACAGCGCCTATAGCTTTTGGTCTATGGAGATTGAGCATCCCGATATCTCCATGGAGTCGACTTGGAAATCGGTGTGGTATGAGTCCTACGAGGAGCCAACATATACTTGGCAGTCGTCGTCAGGTACGACCGACTTTGAGTCCAAGCTATCACTCATGCCGCTCACATTCGGCACGATTAAGGCAGCGTTTTACGCCATGTTACTGGGCGCACCGTTAGCCATTTTTGGCGCGATGTATTCGGCAGTATTTATGTCTCCAGCTCTGCGTCGAAAAGTGAAGCCGACCATTGAGCTTATGGAAGCATTGCCTACGGTAATTCTGGGCTTCCTGGCGGGGCTCTGGCTGGCGCCAACGATTGAAGACAATTTGCCGGGCATATTTAGCCTACTCATCATGACGCCAATCACCATCATTGTTGTTGGCGCATTGTGGTCGCGACTACCGCTAGAGCGTCGCGCATTTGCCGATGGCTGGGCACCGATGATCTTGATCGTACCGATTTTGATCACTGGCTATTTATCATTTAGCTTCTCGCAGCCCATTGAAAATATATTCTTTGCTGGCGATGTACGCTCCTGGCTTGAGCAAGGCACAGGCCTAAACTTCGACCAGCGCAACTCAATGATTGTCGGTCTCGCCATGGGCTTTGCTGTCATCCCGAACATCTACGCAATCGCAGAGGATGCGCTGTTTGCTGTGCCGAAACATCTAACCAATGGCTCGCTGGCCTTGGGTGCAACGCAATGGCAAACGCTGATGCGCGTGGTACTGCCAACGGCATCACCCGGGATCTTTTCGGCTCTATTGATAGCGATGGTCGGT
>CAXIBK010000167.1:0-4409 GCA_964022225.1 uncultured Paraperlucidibaca sp. | reverse complement strand
CGAATTTCATCACTCTCAGTTGCATGCACTGCAGCCGTCACGTTGGCGTAAATCGGCCAGGCCGGCGAGCGCATATCGCACTCACTCAGCGCCGCAGCAAATCGCTCACTGGCAGCGGCCATTAATGGCGAATGAAAGGCACAGGCGGTATCGATAGCTTTGCCAGCCACACCACGATCACGCAGCGCAATTAGCGCCGCTTGCACATCCGAAGTTGGGCCTGAAATCACGGTTTGCTGCGGGCTATTTTGATTAGCCATCACTACTGATGGGAAGTCGCTGAGCATGGGCGCAAGCTCACGCGCCGACAGGCTGATGGCGGCCATGCAACCAGCATCATCGCCAGCGACAGACATCATCGCCTCGGCTCTGGCACGCGATAAGTTAATTAGCGCGGCAGCATCATAAACACCCGCGGCAGAGAGCGCAGCGAGCTCGCCATAGCTATGCCCAGCGGCCATATCGGGCTTAATGCCCAATGCCTGCAAACACTCAAACGCCGCCATATCGACCATGCCCAATGCCGGCTGCGCTTGGCGGGTATCGGTGAGATGGCGCTGCTGTTCAGCGGCTGTCTCGGCGCTATAGGCAGATGGCGGATAAATCGCTGCCGCCACCGCCGCATCATTCAGCAGTATGTGTTGTTGCTCGGGGAAATAAATAAACAGGTCCCGCAACATGCCAACGTATTGACTACCTTGACCAGGGAATACAAAAGCGACTTTGCCCACGGCCTGATCAGCATCCCGAGTCACCACACCGATTTTACCTACTAAGGCATCGGCTATTTGCTGCTTCAAATTCGGGATATCAGTTGCAACAAAGCCCAGCTGAATAGGACCTGAACCTGCCTGCCACAGCGTATAGGCTAGGTCTCGCAGCGATGGCATCACATCCGAGGCAGAAAGAAATTGCTGCAAATTAGTCAGCTCAGCTTTAGCGCTGCTGAGGTCTTTGCCACGCAGCAAAAACAACTCAGCCGGCCAAGCCATAGCGCCAACTGCACTTTGATGCTCAGGCCATGCCGACAAAACTGCGTGAAAATTCGCGCCGCCAAAACCAAAGGCGCTAACGGCACCACGAGCCGCTTGCTCCGCTGGCATTAACCAAGGCCGAGGCTGCGCGCTAAAAGTAAATGGGCTAGTGGCAGCGTTATGCCAAGCATTGGGCTGATTGATATTTTGCGTGCCGGGCAACACACGATGATGCAACGCCTTGGCCACTTTGATTAAACCAGCCACGCCCGCAGCACACTTGGTATGACCAATTTGGCTTTTCACTGAGCCCAGCGTCGCTTGCGCTGGTATCGCGCCGCCCTGAGAAAACACATCGGTTAGCGCCTGTAATTCTGTGCGATCGCCGACTACAGTGCCCGTTCCGTGCGCCTCAAGCAGCCCAATGGTGCCGGGCAATATATTGGCCTGCGCATAAGCGCGCTCCAACGCTAACTTTTGACCATCTTTGCGAGGAGCCGTCAGGCCAAGGCCTTTACCATCGCTAGAGCCAGCAACACCGTCGATAAGCGCATAAATGCGGTCGCCATCACGTTGAGCATCCGACAAGCGCTTTAACACCACGATGCCAATGCCCTCGCCCAAGGCAATGCCATCGGCTTGATGGTCGAATGAGCGACAACGGCCACTCGCCGAGAGCGCGCCGACCGAGGAAAACATTAAGTAGTCACTGATGCCATTATGGAAGTCAGCACCACCGGCCAGCACCATATCGCTACTGCCAGTACGCAGCTCTTTCACCGCTAAATCGATGGCGGTTAATGAGCTTGCGCAGGCCGAGGTAACCGCATAATTGACGCCGCCTAAACCCAAACGATTAGCTATTCGGCCAGAAATCAAGTTGACCAGCATGCCGGGGAAAGAATCCTCAGTCAGTGCTGGCAAAGCTTGTGCTAAAGCTGGTGGTAGCTCGCCGGCATATTGCTGCCAGAGGTTGCGGAAAGTGTATTGATTGCCCAAATCCATGCCTGCTTCGGCACCGAAAATCACCGAAGTGCGCTCGCGATCAAACCAGCGCTGGCTATAGTTGGCATCCACCAAGGCTTGTTGCGCAATCGATAGCGACAGCAGCTGCACGGGCTCAATGGCTGCCAATGAAGCAGGCGGAATACCAAACGTTAGCGGATCAAATGGCGTGTCTGGAATGAAAGCGCCCCAGCGGCTAATCGACTTATCTTGGCGCGCCTCATCGGCATGGAAATATTGCTCAACCGACCAGCGATCACCCGGCACTTCAGTGACTAAATCACGACCGGAAAGAATATTTTCCCAATACGCCTCAAGGTCTGGCGAGCCGGCAAATAGACAAGACATACCGACAATAGCGATGGGCTCTTGTGACTTCCCTTGACTAAATGATGGCAATTGGCAGTTTGCCACAATAGCTTGCGAATCAACGCAGACACGGCGATGCAGCTCGGCCATGGTGATGACTTCATCGGCCATGACGGCGACTTGCCCGAGCATATACATGCCCTCGTTGGCCTGAGTCTGTTCATCGATAACCTGCAAAACACCATCGACACGATCAACACCCTTACTCGCCACGCGCAAACGCCCAACGGTTAAGGCTTCTAAATCTTTCCAAATTTGTTTTGGTTCAATGGCTAGCGCCCGCAATCGCGCTTTTTCGCGCTCAAATAGCTGCGTAAAGCCCGATGGCACACAGCGAATCGCATGCCCTGGCGCCGTTTCCACTAACTCGGTGGTTTGGCTAGCAATGGCTTGCTGCTGAAAGCGCGGCAACACCGCACCAGCGCTTACCGCTTCATGGGTGGCGATATAGGCGGTGCCCATCAAAACGCCAACTTTTGCTCCTCGCGCTGCCAATGGTGCCAGCAAAGCCGAGGCCATCGCCGCCGATAAAGCATCGTGAATGCCGCCAGCTAGCAGCACGTGAAAACGCTCAGGATGCTCATCGGCTAGCAGCCGCGTTAAGGCCTGATCCCACAACACAAAGCTATAACGCGGGCCAACATGACCACCGCATTCGCGGCCTTCAAAGATAAAGTGCGTTGCACCTTCGGCGATGAATAAATCCAGCAAACCCGGCGATGGCACATGCAAATACGTGGCAATACCTATGTCCGTAAACGACTTCGCCTGCGATGGTCGACCGCCAGCAATTAGCAGCACCGGCGGCATAAATTCACGCACTAGCTCAAGCTGTGGAGCCAACACATCAGCCTCAGCAAATCCTAAAACGCCAACACCCCATGGCTTATCGCCCAGTGCGGCTTTTGTCTCTTCAAGCAAGGTGCGAGACGACTGCGCATTCATCAACGACAAAGCAATAAATGGCAGCGCGCCTGCCTCGGCAACAGCAGCAGCAAATGGTGCCGTGTCGCTTACGCGCGTCATCGGGCCTTGAGCAATGCCATAACGCGTGCCATGCGCTCGCGCCCAAGCATTGCCATCCGCTAAAGGCTGTAATGATTGCGCCTGAATAAGCGCCGCCTGCATGCGCGTGCGCAATGCTCGAATCAAGCTCGCAACTG
Source organism: uncultured Paraperlucidibaca sp. (assembly GCA_964022225.1). GTDB lineage: Bacteria > Pseudomonadota > Gammaproteobacteria > Pseudomonadales > Moraxellaceae > Perlucidibaca. The sequence goes on along the minus strand of CAXIBK010000167.1, from coordinate 898 downwards.
AGGCGCATTGATTCAATGCCAAGCGCGCTAAAGCAGCATCTTGGCCGACCGCCAGCAAACGCTGATCGCACAATTGCTCGAGCACTTCTGATCGATTTAGCTCAATGGCCGCACTGCCTTTCGGCGCCAAAACGTGAAACCCGGCTAATGAGCGCACTTCACTGCCATCGAGTGCTAAAAGGCGCTGTTTCAGTTCTGCTGAAAAACCTGACTCAGGAAATACCGATAAAATTGCATCAATCACGACACCTGCTGCACCAGCAACCATCGCCGCCACTGCGGTATTCAGCGACATACCGCCCTGGCACCATACCGGGACCTGTTTGGCATTGGCCAACGGCAAAACGCGTTGAAGCAACACAAACGCACTCTCAGCGCCGCATACTCCTCCGCTTTCCTGACCTTTAGCGATTAAGCCCTGAGCCCCCATGGCCAGTGCTTGCTCAGCCTCATCACAGCTAATGACTTGCGCAATAACCGGTAGCGCACGCCAAGCCTGAGGAACAACCGCAGAGTTTGGCAGTACCAAGAAGCGCACGGTTTCGGGCAGGGTTAAAGCACCCACATCGACAAAGTCGGGCACGCGCAAACCCAACCACTTGCTACGGTGCGTTGCGAGTGTATTTAGCGTAGTCGCCCAAGTTTTCGAGTCGCGTCCAAGGTCGACAACTACCGGTACTTGCTGACTAGCAAGAGCTGCTACAAGGCTCTCATTTGGCTGCTCAAAAGGCACCAACGCTATTAATGAGGCTAAGTGTTGAGGGAACGTACCTAGGGTATTTCCGTTAGTGCGCAATTGATTCATGAGATTTTTGATTCTAATAGTTTGATGCAATGGACACAGCCAACGCCGATATGCTCACACTCCGTGCTAATCAAGTCTGTAAAGTAAGTTAGG
>CAXIBK010000166.1:0-4440 GCA_964022225.1 uncultured Paraperlucidibaca sp. | reverse complement strand
TGACCGAGCCGCCATTTGTGCCAGGCTGAGTCCTCGATGCGGTGGCCGCAGAAGCTATCGCTCGGGTGCCGCGCCATGAGTATATTTTTAAGCAGTTAGGCGGTGTGATGGATGCTGAGCTTGGCAATATTCACACGCCAACGCTGATCATCTGGGGTGATCAAGACCAGTTGCTAGACGTGAGCATGGTCAGTGTTTGGCAGCGTATTGCTGACTCCAAAGCCTATGTTTATAAGGATATTGGTCATATGCCGCAGCTCGAACGCCCCAAGCAAACTGCAGCGCTTTATCAGCGCTTTTTAGACGGCGAGCTGAACTAAGCTGCGAAAATGCCTGATGCCGAGCGCTGCATAGGCTTTGCCCCCATCGTCAATGCCGACACTCGGCTGCTGATTTTAGGCAGCATGCCGGGGGTCGCATCGCTAACTGCGGCACAGTACTACGCACATCCCCGCAATGGCTTTTGGCCTATTGCGGCAGAATATCTCACTGCAGAACACGGCCTAGTAACACTTCCCGATGATTTTGATGAGCGCTATGCACTGCTTTTACGGGCTAACTGCGGGCTATGGGATGTACTTGCAACGGCTGAACGCAAAGGCAGTCTAGATGCAAGCATCCGCAACGATAACCTAGAAATAAATGATTTTAGCGGCTTGTTCGACGAATTTAGCCGAATATCGCATATAGCCCTTAATGGCCAAGCCGCTAGCAAATGGTTTCATCGCTTGGTGTGGCCGACACTCTCCGTAACGCAACAGCAACGCCTACACTGCCATACCCTGCCATCGACAAGTCCGGCTCATGCCACCATGTCACTGCCGCAGAAATCGCTGCAATGGCAGGCTGTCTTTCACTTAGCGCTGCGGCAAGCTTGAGTCTAGCGGCATTAACGCTTAGCTTTAGGCAGTCAAAAATAGCTAAAACAACCCTCACTAACGACCTCAAGAGAGAAGACTTATGACGCTTACTCGCACCCTCATGGCCAGCGCGCTGATACTCACCTCAACAGCAGTTTTCGCCGGCAAACCCGCAGATATCGTTGTCGAAATGCATCAAGTAACCGACGCAGGGGTTGCCAATAGCGTCGGCACCATCACGCTCAGTTATAACCGTTTCGGCACCGTCATCACGCCAAATTTAAAGAACCTAACCCCCGGCCAGCACGGCTTCCATATGCACACCAACCCAAGCTGCGACGCGGCTGAAAAAGATGGAAAGATGGTGCCGGGCTTAGCAGCGGGCGGTCACTTCGACCCGAAGAAAAGTGGCAAACACGGTTCACCTTGGGGCACTGGCCATTTAGGCGACCTACCTGTGCTCTTTGTTGATGCCGATGGCACCTCGACAAATCCAGTGCTGGCACCACGACTCAAGCTTAAAGACATGCGCAATCACTCCTTGATGATGCATGTAGGCGGCGATAATCATCACGACCACCCCACAGCGCTTGGTGGCGGCGGTGCACGCATGGCCTGCGGTGTGGTTGCTGCATCCGCGAAATAAGTACAAATGGTCAAATCTCTCTCAGCTGCTGAGGCTCAAGCCTCGGCAGTGCTGGTGATCAATGCCGGTAGTTCCTCGATTAAATTTGCCCTGATCGCTTGTGACTCACCGCAGCCTATTGTCCGTGGTGAGATTGAGCGCCTAGGCAGTACCGAAGCTACGCTCAATTGGCGCATTGGCGAGGAGAAACAAGCCAAAAAGACCTTGGCGCAAGCTTCACATGAGCATGGCTTTACCGCCATTGTGGACTGCCTAGCGCCCTATAAATCCATGCTGAAAGCCGTCGGTCATCGCGTGGTGCATGGTGGCGAAGACTTGCAAAATGCCGCGCTTATCGATGCCGAATGCTTGGCCACACTTGAGGCCAATAGCGCCCTAGCGCCACTGCATAATCCGGCCAATATTGCTGGCATTGAAGCCGCCATGGCCGCATGGCCAACACTTCCGCATGTCGCCGTCTGCGACACCGCATTTCACCAAACATTGCCTGAGATGGCCTATCGCTATGCCATCCCAGATGTGCTGTATCGTGACCATGGCGTTCGGCGCTATGGCTTTCATGGCACCAGCCATCGCTACGTGAGCGAGCGTGCTGCCGAAGCTGCTGGCCTGAGCTATCAAAACAGTAGCTGGTTGGTTGCGCACTTAGGTAACGGCGTCTCCACCTGCGCTGTGCACAATGGCGAAAGCGTCGACACCAGCATGGGATTAACGCCGCTAGAAGGCACCGTCATGGGCACACGCAGCGGCGATGTTGATCCCAATTTGCATGGCCATTTGCAGCGTAGTTTGGGCTGGAGCTTGGAGCGTATCGACACCATGCTTAACCGCGAAAGTGGCTTGCTGGGCTTGTCTGGCCTATCCAACGATATGCGCACCTTGCTAGAAGCACGAGCCAATGGCCACGATGGCGCGCGCTTAGCTATTGCCGTGTTTTGCTACCGCTTGGCGAAATCTTTGGCGGCTATGCGCTGTGCCTTACCCGCACTCGATGGCCTGATTTTCACCGGCGGCATCGGCGAACATGCGCCAGACATTCGCCGCGAAACCATGGTGCACTTAAGCTGGCTCGGCGCCACATTAGATGAAGAGCTCAATCAGCAAACCGTTGGCGGAAAATCAGGCCGTATCAGCTCTACCACGAGCACGGCTATTTGGGTAATTCCCACTAATGAAGAGCGCCAAATTGTGCTCGAAACTCTCGCCGTATTGGCTGCTGCCCACAAAATCGAATCATAAGGACTGCCATGCACGCGTTTTTATTAGCTCCGACTAGCACCCGCGTTGGTCTTACCTCAACCAGCCTAGGCATGGTGCGTGCGCTTTCTCGCGCCGGCCTTAGCGTTGGATTTTTCAAGGCTGTCGCGCAACATCATTACAGCGATGCTGGCCCAGAACGCTCCACAGGCTTAGTGAAGCTGACACACAATATCGACTCGCCAGAACCTTTGGCCTTAAGCGACACCGAGCGCTATATTGCGGAGCACAACCTCGACGATTTACTCGAAGCCTTATTGACGCGCTTTCATGTCGCAGCTGAAGGCCACGATGTCGTCGTAATTGAAGGCATGGTGCCCACACAGCAGTCGAGCTACGCCACGCAAGTGAACGTTGCGCTTGCCAATAGCCTCAATGCCGAAGCCATTATTGTTAGCGCGCCGCATGAAGAAAATGCTGAAGCCTTTGCCGATCGCATTGCGCTCAATGTTCAGCAATTTGGCGGCCCTGACCAAGCCTGCATTGTTGGTGCGGTAGTCAATAAGCTGCCCAGCACAGAATATGCCGTCGCCTTACGCGCCGCTTCGCCACTTTTTGCCCGCGATGACTTCCATCTCATCGGCTGCATCCCCTGGGATGAGTCATTAAATACGCCGCGCGTAGCCGATGTCATGGGACTGATGCAGGCCAGCCCCATTTCCGTTGGCGATGCCGCTCGCCGTCGCGTGAAAAAAACCGTGCTCTGTGCGCGCGCCATGCCCAATACCGTGCAGCTGCTGCAGCCCGGCGTGCTCATCGTCACTCCCGGCGATCGCGACGATATCATCGTGGCTAGCTGCTTGGCGGCAATGAATGGTGTGCCGCTCGCCGGGCTTTTACTCTGCACCGACTTTCAGCCCGATGAGCGCGTATTTACACTTTGCCGCCCCGCCATCGATGCCGGCTTGCCAGTATTTACCGTGGCCACTGGCTCCTATGACACTGCGCGCGCCTTAGCAAAAATAAACCCAGAAATTCCACTCGATGACGCCGAACGTGCCGAGTCCATCACCGAGTTTATGGCCAGCCATTTAGATCAAACCTGGCTGCAATCACGCTGCGGGCAAGCCCCGGTCATTCGCATGACACCGGCGGCATTTCGCTATCAATTAGTCAGTCGCGCCAAAGCAGCGAAAAAGCGCATTGTTTTACCCGAAGGCGCCGAACCTCGCACCGTGCAGGCGGCAGCCATCTGCCAAACACGAGGCATTGCCGATTGTGTGCTACTGGCCAAACCCAGCGAGGTGCAGGAAGTGGCACGCACGCATGGCATCACATTGCCTGCTGAGCTCACTATTATCGACCCCGATGGTGTGCGCGAGCACTACGTTGAGGCCATGGTCAAGCTGCGTGCGCACAAAGGGCTCAACGCCCCGATGGCCCTGGCACAACTCGAAGACACCGTAGTTCTTGGCACCATGATGCTCGCTGAAAACGAAGTCGACGGCTTGGTATCCGGCGCCGTGCACACCACCGCCAACACCATTCGCCCAGCGCTGCAGCTGATCAAAACCGCCCCTGGCTATAAGCTGGTGTCATCGGTGTTTTTCATGCTGCTACCGCAACAAGTCTTGGTCTATGGCGATTGTGCAGTGAACCCTGACCCCAATGCGCAAGAGCTGGCCGACATCGCGCTGCAAAGCGCCGCTTCGGCGGAAGCCTTTGGCATCCCCGCTC
>CAXIBK010000165.1:0-4472 GCA_964022225.1 uncultured Paraperlucidibaca sp. | reverse complement strand
GCATCAATCTCGCGGTGAAGAGCGTTCATTGCGTTTGGTGGCTGACTACAGCATGCCTAATGTTAGTGAGAAAGTAGTGCGCATCATTCATAGCTATACCGACTATGTAAATCGTGTGGTGTGGAAAAAGTATTGATGCCCACTGCAACGCGTATAGCAATTGTTAATCGAAGCTTTTGGCCGGCCAGCCAAGTCATTGGTGAAGCCTTGCTTCAAGTTGCTGAGCGTTTAGCAGAGAGTCATCAAGTCAGCTTAATTACGCAAAGCCCAATTGATTTAAAAGCAGAGCTTAAGCAGCAGGGGCGAGGGCAAGGCGTTGCGGTTCATGCATGTAAAGCTCGCTCAGATTCCAGCACTCATTTGGTATTACGGGCGCTGGATGCTTTGATTTTTATGATGTGGGTTTTTGCCATGTTGTGCTGGGAACGCCCTAAAAAAATCTATGTTTCTACTGATCCGCCCATGGTCGTGCCATTTGTGGTTTCGGTGTATGCGTTGTTTGGGCGAGCTAAGGTTATTTATCACCTTCAAGATATTCATCCTGAAGCGGCGAATATCATTGTTCCATTACATCCGTTTGTCATGCGTTTATTTCAGGCCGTTGACTCGTGGAGTATGCGACGGGCTGCACAACTGATCACACTTAGCGCAGATATGGCTAACGTCATCCGTGATCGATCGCGATCAAAAGCACCAATACAACTTTTAGATAATCCTGCCGTTATTGCCCCAGTGAATGATGTAGAGCGCATACGTGGATTCATTTATTGCGGTAATGCTGGTCGCCTACAGCGCATCCCCCTGCTTATAGAGGCAATTAGCGCCTACAGAAGGCAAGGTGGAGTTTTACCGTTTGAGTTCGTTGGTGGTGGCGTATTTAGTGCTCAATTAGCTGAGTTGGCAATGAATGATATGGGTGTTTCGTATCTTGGGCATGTATCTGCAGCTAAAGCGGCTGAGCGTGTTGCTGCTTACCAATGGGCAATTTTATCCATTGATGATGACGTGACGCGCTTTGCCTTTCCTAGTAAAAGCTCAACTTACGCTGCCGCAGGTGCTAAAGTGCTCGCCGTTTGCGGGCAGCACACGAGTGTTGCTAAATGGGTGCTTAGCTTGGGTATTGGCCGCGCCTGCGAGCCAAGTATTGCAGCGCTTGTGTCAGAGTTTTTTGCCATTGAGCAGTCGCTTGATGTACCGAGTAACGAGCGCCCAGATTTAAGTCGCTTAGACATGAGCTACTTTGTGAATGAGTTGTCATTAGCTATTTGCGCTTAATAAACAGGAAGTAATTTTGAAGCGAGTCCTAGATGTAGTTTGTTCAGGCTTAGGTCTTTTGGTGTTGTCACCTGTTCTCTTGGTGCTAGCTATATTAATAGCCCTACGCTTAGGCCGCCCCGTGCTCTTCACCCAAACCCGCCCAGGTCTGCACGGTAAACCCTTCCGCATGCTCAAGTTCCGCTCCATGACCTCGGCTTGCGATGCCAATGGCAATTTATTGCCCGATGAACTGCGTCTCACACCATTTGGTCAGCGCCTTCGCTCTACCAGTCTAGATGAACTTCCAGGCCTATGGGCAGTATTCAAAGGTGATATGAGTTTAGTCGGGCCGCGCCCATTGCTTATGGAGTACTTGCCGCTCTACACGCCAGAACAAGCGCGCCGCCACGAAGTACGCCCCGGTATCACCGGCTGGGCTCAAGTCAATGGCCGCAATGCCATCAGCTGGGAAGAGAAGTTCGCGCTTGATGTTTGGTATGTCGATAACCAGTCGCTGTTGTTAGATATCAAAATCCTTCTACTCACGGTAAAAAAAGTCTTTGTTCGTGAAGGCATCTCCGCCGCAGGCGAGGTCACGATGTCAAAATTTACTGGTTCAATAAATAAGGGGTAATCATAATGTCAAGCAGGCTATATGGCCTATATGGGGCTAGCGGCTTTGGTGAGGAAATTATGTATTGGTTTGCTCGTCAACTTGAGCGATCAGGGGATACGAGTCGGGTTGTCTATATCGATGATGGTAGCGAAAAGTCTGTGGTTAATGGGTTTGAGGTATTGAAATACCAAGCTTTTATAGCGCAACCGGAGATTGAAAAATTTGTTTCCATTGCTATTGCAAACAGTACCGTACGTGAAAAGCTGGATCAGATGTTGCAGCGGGATGGGGTTCTCCAGATTCCAGTTTGTGGAGACTACAGCTTTGTACGTGGCGCTACCCTTGCTGAGGGCAGTATTTTAAGTGCTTACGTTGATATCACCGCGAATGTACGTATTGGTCGCTGCTTTCATGCAAATACCTACAGTTATGTGGGCCATGATTGTGTCATCGGAGATTATGTGACCTTTGCACCGCGCGTAAGCTGCAATGGCAACGTCCATATAGAAGATCATGCTTATATTGGTACAGGAGCTATTTTGAAGCAGGGCACGCCAGATAAACCATTGGTGATTGGTCGCGGCGCTGTGATTGGCATGGGCGCTGTGGTTACAAAAAGTGTTCCAGCGGGCGTTACCGTTGTCGGCAATCCAGCGCGGCCGTTGCTGAAGTAATTATTTAAAGAGCTCTACATGCTAAACACCCCATTTTCTCCGTGGCCCAGCTTCACTCAAGAAGAAGCCGATGCAGTATCTCGCACACTGCTAAGCAATAAAGTGAACTACTGGACTGGCACCGAGTGCCGCGAATTTGAAAAGGAGTTCGCCACTTGGGCGGACGCCGCTCATGGCCTAGCCGTAGCAAACGGCACCTTAGCGCTAGATGTCATCTTAAAAGGCCTAAACATTGGTGCTGGCGATGAGGTCATCGTCACTTCACGCACATTTCTAGCCTCAGCCTCTAGCATTGTCACCGCCGGTGCGACACCAGTCTTTGCCGATGTCTGTGCCAATAGCCAAAACATCACCGCCGACACAGTACGAGCAGTACTCACTCCACGCACTAAAGCCATCATCGCCGTGCATCTAGCGGGCTGGCCTTGCGACATGGATGAGCTCATGGTCTTAGCAGCCAAGCACGATCTCTTCGTGATCGAAGACTGCGCCCAAGCTCACGGCGCACGCTACAAAGGCCGTTCCGTTGGCAGCATCGGCCACGCCGCTGCCTGGAGTTTTTGCCAAGACAAAATCATGACTACCGGCGGTGAGGGCGGCATGGTCACCACCAACGATGAAGCCCTATGGCGGCGCATGTGGAGCTACAAAGACCACGGCAAAAGTTTTGAGGCCATCTACGAACGCCAACACCCACCCGGCTTCCGTTGGCTGCACGAAAGCTTCGGCACGAACTGGCGCATGATGGAAATTCAAGCCGTCATCGGCCGCATCCAACTCCGTCGCATGCCTGAGTGGACCGCCGCTAGAACCTCGAATGCCGAACGCATCTGGACCACAGCTCGTGCTTTTGCGGCCCTACGCGTACCGAACTTCAGCTGTGACGCTGGGGCATCACTACACGCCCACTACAAATGCTACATCTTCATAAACCCAGACCAGCTTTCCCCAGGCTGGGACAGAGACCGAATAATGGAAGCCATAAACACCCAAGGCGTACCATGCTTCTCTGGCTCCTGCTCTGAAGTCTATTTAGAAAAAGCCTTCGACAACACCGGCTGGCGCCCAGCACAACGCCTACCTGTAGCCAAAGAGCTAGGCGAAACCAGCCTAATGTTTTTAGTACACCCCACGCTCACCAGTGCTGAAATAGACAAAACCTGCGCCGTGCTTGCAGATGTCATGCAGCAGGCGAGCCTTGAGTCAACGAATGCCTAAAACCAAGCCTGTATCTAAACACGACTGGCTAAGCTGGTTGCACCAAGCGCCACGTCGTGCCAAGCAGGCCGTGCTGCTGCTCATCGACATTGTTATGTTGCCCGTATTGTTCACGCTGGCGCTCAGCGTGCGTATGGGCGAGCTAGACCTGCCCAGCAAAGCACAAATGCTCGACATCCCGCTCATGATCGGCCTCATGGTCATTTGCGCCTTGTTCACCCGGGTTTACAGCGCTGTGGTGCGTGCCTTCGACGAGCATTATTTGCAGTCGGCGCTGTTTGCCAGCGTGGCGTGGGTCATGCTGCTGTGGATTGCCGCAAGCGCGGATATCACCCACACTTTGCCGCGCAGCGTCATCATCATCACTGGCGCCTTGCTCATGCTGCATTTTTGGGTCAGCCGCGCGCTTATTCGCACCGTGTTGTATTTCTTGCTCAAGCGCCGTGAGCAGCACATCAATTTGGCTGTGTTTGGTGCTGGCCAAGCCGGCCGCCAAATCATGGCCGCTGCCGCTGGCATGGCGCAGTACCGCCTCACTGGCTTTTTCGACGACGACCCCGAGCTCATTGGCACCCGCATCAACGGCTTGCCGGTGTGGTCGGGCCGCCAAGCTCAGCGCTTTATTGGCCGCTTAGATATCGACGAAGTCATTGTCGCCATGCCCTCGGTGAGCCGCTCGCGCCGTCGCGATATTGTCGATAGCTTGC
>CAXIBK010000164.1:0-4489 GCA_964022225.1 uncultured Paraperlucidibaca sp. | reverse complement strand
TCACGCAAACTTGAACTGGCGATAACCACGTTGGCAAGATGCCGGCGTAGTTTTCCAGCAACATGCCGATAAAGCGCTCAAAAGAACCCAAAATTGCACGATGCAACATGATGGGGCGCTGGCGTGTGCTGTCTTCGGCAACAAAGCTGGCATCAAGGCGCTCAGGCAAGTTGGGATCATATTGCAGCGTACCGCACTGCCATGCGCGACCTAAGCAATCATGCAGCGTAAATTCGATTTTTGGACCATAAAATGCGCCCTCCCCTGGCAAATACGACCAGCTCAATCCTGACTCATCGAGCGCATCGGCCAAGGCTTTTTCGGCACTATCCCATTGCTCATCACTGCCAATGCGTTTTGCTGGACGTGTAGATAGCTTCAGCGTGACATCGTTAAAGCCAAAATCGGCATACACCTTGAGCGTCAGGCGAATAAAATCAGCAGCTTCTTGGCGCACCTGATCTTCAGTGCAGAAAATATGCGCATCATCTTGTGTGAAGCCACGCACACGCATAATGCCATGCAGCGCCCCTGATGGCTCATTACGATGGCAAGCGCCGAACTCGGCCATGCGCAATGGTAAATCGCGATAGGACTTCAGACCCTGATTAAACACCTGCACATGGCATGGGCAATTCATCGGCTTCACAGCGTAATCACGGCTTTCCGACTGCGTAGTGAACATATTTTCGGCGTAATTGCCCCAGTGACCCGATTTTTCCCAGAGCACACGATCAACGACTTGCGGCGTACGCACTTCAACATAACCAGCATCGCGCTGAATGCGGCGCATGTATTGCTCAACTTCTTGGTAGATCGTCCAACCGTGCGGATGCCAAAACACCATGCCCGGCGCTTCTTCCTGCAAATGAAACAAATCTAGCGCGCGGCCGATTTTGCGATGATCACGCTTTTCGGCCTCTTCGATGCGTTGTATATAAGCCGCAAGCTGTTTTTTATCGGCCCATGCAGTGCCATAAACACGCTGCAACTGCTCGTTATTAGCATCACCCCGCCAGTACGCACCGCTCAGCTTGGTGAGCTTAAATACCTTTAAAAACCGCGTGTTAGGCACATGTGGGCCACGGCACATATCGACGTATTCTTCGTGATAGTACAAACCCATGGCTTGCTCATCGGGCATATCGTCGATCAAGCGTAATTTGTATTCCTCGCCACGCGCCTTAAATACATCAATAACTTCCGCCCGTGGCGTCATTTTTTTGATCACGTCGTATTCAGTAGCGATCAACTCTTTCATGCGCGCTTCAATCGCCGCCATATCATCGGGCGTGAATGGACGCTCATAGGCGATATCGTAGTAAAAGCCTTCAGCGATCACCGGACCGATAACCATTTTCGCCGTTGGAAATAACTGCTTCACTGCATGGCCAACCAAGTGTGCGCATGAATGGCGAATAATCTCGACGCCGGCATCATCTTTCGGCGTGATGATTTGCAGCTGCGTATCGTCGCTGATGAGGTCGCAGGCATCGATCAAGCGCGCTTCGCCCTCGGCATTGAGAAGGCGGCCGGCGATTGTGACTTTCGCCAAGCCCGGGCCAATACTTGCGGCCACATCCATGACACTAACGGGCTGCTCAAACTCGCGCTGCGAGCCATCGGGCAAAGTAATAACCGGCATGAAAACTCCTGATTGCACGGCGTAAAACGACGCGATGCAGACTCACAAAGGCTGAAAATTAGCGCGCTAGTGTAGCGCTAAAAGCGCCAGCTATAAAATAAGGTAATTGCCGATTCAAGCGCACTTAAGGCCTCAAGCGAAAGTCGACGGTTGATTTGATAGCGCACGGTCACCGACTGTGTAGGCTGAAATACGCCGCGGCCGATACTCAGCCAGACCTTCTCGCTTAAGCGCCCAGACACCGCTACCTCGGTGGAGTCTGAGTCGCCTTGCGTAGCAATGGTCAAATCACTAACACCTAAGCGCTCGCCGAGCATGCCGATAGCACCTGTCTTCCCAGTTAAATTTAGCGCCGCACTAAGCGCCAAAGCTTGTTTGTCGGCGGCACTAGTTTCTTGTGTATTGCCCAATGAACGCCCTAACACCAAGTAGGACAAAATCTCGTCTTGCGACATAGGGCTATCGCTGGTGAGTGTTATCGCTGGTTTCGGGGCTTGACCGATAACATTAACGCCGACTTTTATGCCGTCGATTTCGCGCGAGGCCGTAAGCCGGATATCTGGTGTTGTTAACGGGCCGGCAAAGAGCAAGCGGCCTTGCTCTATGGTTAATCGCTGGCCATAAGCGGCAAATTTAGCATCGGGCTTTAAGCTAACTTCACCATTTGCTGCCAGCGCAGTATTTGGTGTTTGCGTGAGTAGTAGCTGGCCACGCAGACCTGCGTCGAGACCATAGCCGGTGAGCGTGATGCCCTCGCCCAACACAACGCGAACACGCAAGTTAAGCGGCAGGCCATTGGGTGTGTCGCTTAGGGCAATTTCGCGACCACTGCGGTCGCGCACAATAACCACATCTCCCGATGGCTTTGGCGCGCCTGCAGCTAACGATTTTAATGTGATATCAGCTTTATTAACGACGACCTCACCATTGATCGTTAGTTGCTCATTTAGCCAGGCAATATCGAGCGTTGGCGACACTTTGCCTTGCACCCATGGAGCATAGGCAAAAGCCAAGGTATTGCCATTAATCTGTGTTTTTATACGAATATCGGGCTGCCAAGTGGCCTCGCCTGTGATGGCTAATTGGCCATTGCTGCTGTCTTTTACGTTGGCCGTCCACGTCGCACGCTGCCCCGCTAGGCGGCCATCGACGACGAGCTCTGGCCATTCAAGCCCATAGCGCGGCCATGATAAATTTGCGTCAAGCGACCATTGCCCTGTGAGCACCGGCTTATCGAGCGTGCCAGAAGCGCGGATCTCGCCATCGCTACGACCAGAAAAAGCCAAGCCTTCGGGCAGAGCTATTGGTAGCTCAGCGAGGTTCATATCCTGCCACTTTATGTCGGCATCTAGTGGCGGCTCAGCAAGTGTAGGATTGCGCCGGAAATTCGCTGTTAAGCCGCCGCCTTTAGGCGCTTGCACAGCAAGGCTTGCCAGCCATTGCTTAGGGTTTAGGTCGGCTTTAACGCAAACAAACCATGTGCTAAAAGCTGGATCTATCTGCTTCCAGCAAGCCTGCTCTAGATGACTTTGCTTAGCAGAAAGCGATAACGCCACGGGCTTATTGAGCTGCCAACGGCTTTGTTTTGGCGTCAGCGTGGCCTGCTTGAGCTGACCGTCCCAAACTAACGTTTTTAATGCCAAACCGCCCGCAGCTTGCAATGACAAAGCGCCTTGGTCAGCGAATATATCAAGGCTTAAATTATGCTTCTCAATACGGCCATCGAGCTTAATCTTGGCTTGATTGAGCAAAGGCTGTGCGACGTTTTCGGCGCTGTACTGAGCCAAATGCTTCAGCAAAATATTAGCGTTGCCCTGACCGTCTGGCCAAGCACCTCGCCACTGCGCATCAGCAGCTAACTCACCAGCAAACTGGGTCTGAAAACGTTGCAAGCGCGGGATATGAATGCTTGCCATTAAGCCGCTATCAGGCCAGCCTTTGGCGCTAATTAATGCGTCTGCTAAGCGCATATTAATCAGTGTTTTCGCTGTTTTAGTTTGATCAAACTGAGCAACGATAGTCCACGGCGCTTTGCCCAGCTTGCCCTGCCAGTCGATACTGGCTCTGAGGCTGCCTTCAGGGCTTTGCCAGCGCAATGGCCCCGCCAAATGCGCAGTTCTGGGGACATTTTTAGGCCATTCTAGGCTTGAGCTTTTTAGTAAGTTGGCACGCAAATCTAAGGCTAACTCGCCTTGCTCTGTACTGCCGGCAAATGTCATCGCGCCTGGTGCTAAGCGCCAATCATCTTGCCCAGGTGGCTGCCACTGCGGCCACGAAATACGTCCTCGAAATGGCAAAGTCGGTAATAAGGCATTGACGGTGGCATCGAGCGCAACGGGGTATTTTGCAGGGCCACGCAGTTTTGCGCGCAAGGACGATAAATCACCTGCTAAGCTGATGCGCTGGCTTGGCATGGTGCTTGAAGCAATTGTCGCCGAGGCAGTAAGAGGCCATTGTTGCTCTAGCGCTAGCTCAGCTTGAAGCTGTAATTTCCATCCGCTGTAAGCAAGAGATAGCTGCTCAATAGTAATGCTGCTGCCATGACCTCTGGCAGATAGCGTAATGTCGTTGAGCGTCCGCGGCTCAGACTCAAAGGCACTCCAATTCAGCCGCTTTATATGTGCATTAGACAAACCCCAAAGCAATGGCAAGCTAATGGTTGGTGGAACAAATATTTCTGGTTCACTAACCTGTAAAGCCTGAGCCGAAACACTACCGGCCTGCACATTGGTGATAACTAAGCGCCCAGCAAGTATTTGCGAATAGTTTAGTGCAAGCGCTAGCTTCTCGACTTGCACGGCGGTCGAAGCGTTATGCCATGTGAGCTTGTCTACACTCAGACCT
>CAXIBK010000163.1:0-4523 GCA_964022225.1 uncultured Paraperlucidibaca sp. | reverse complement strand
GCCGTATTTTGAGGAGTGTGCACGATAGTTTGCTGGTTTTGCCACATGTTATAGAGAGGAATGGCTGGCCAAATTGCGAGTAAAACGAACGTCGTTAAGCGAAGTTTGCGAGCAAATATATAAGCAATAAAAAACAAGCCAAGGCCATAAAGCACAACACTGGGGTTGATGAATCGCCCCAAGAGTTCGGTAACGTAACTAAGGCTAAATTGCTCAAGGTGTTGCTGCTGTGCCAGCAGCCGAGAAAACGGTGGAAGGCGAGTGTCGTAATAGAGCAGAGCAGTTGCCGCAGGAATGGCAACGAGCAGTCGTAGAGTTCGCCACATCTTGCTGCGCAGTGGCAGTATGACGGCGAAGGCTAATGCAAGATTAAATAAGACGTTGAGGTCTATATAGTCTGCGTAGAACAGGCCTAGTTTTGCGATGAAATAGCCATTCCACAAACCCATGAGTGTCCTCAGCCTAGGCGGCGAAGCAAGCGAGTAAGCCGCTGGCTGAGCTCGTTGGGTTGAAACGGTTTGGCGAGAAAATCGTCAGCGCCAGCTTCTACCACACGGTCAATATCGGCTTGTGCGGTTTTTCCTGTTAGTACCAATACGGGGAGTTTTGCCGTTTTTGGGTCGGCGCGCAGAGACTTTAGTACTTCAAAGCCATTTAGGTAGGGCAGTAAAATATCTAAAATGACGATATCGGCAGTGCCAGTTTCTAGCATCTGTTTGCCAGCTTCGCCATCTGGTGCCCACACTAGCTCGTGACCTAAGCGCTCAACCATCAGGCGGACTAGGCCTGCAATGAGCTCATCATCTTCGATTAGTAATATGGTGCGGCGGGACATGCGGAATCCTTGTTAAGCGTATTCTTCAGAGCGAATCATATCCAACAAGCGCAGCACTTGCACTAGTGTAAGGTCAGGTACAGGCCAAGTACAAAATGTACATCAATGGTTGCGTGCCAATGCCTCGCGCGCTAAATCGGCTAGAGCGTCACGCCAAACAGACTCTTCTAGCGTACTTAGCGCTGCAATAGCCGCATCCGACTCTGTTTTAGCGCGCGCTAGGCTGTAGTCGAGTGCGCCACAGTCTTGCACAAGTTTGATGATTTCTTGCAGGTGCTCTAGACCGCCGCTGCGAATCGCTTCGCGAACCATATTGGCTTCGGCAGGGGGGGCGATTTTCATTGCCTGAATCAGTGGCAGGGTAGGCTTGCCCTCGGCGAGATCATCGCCAACGTTTTTGCCCATGACCTTTGCTGAGCTAGTGTAGTCGAGTACGTCGTCGATAATTTGGAAGGCGGCACCGAGGTGGCGAGCGTATGCGGCCATTGCTTCACGATGTGCTGGGTTTGATAGTGCTGCGGCACATTCGGCGGCGGCCTCAAACAGTTTTGCCGTCTTACCGTGAATGACTTCGATGTAGCGCTCTTCTGTGGTGTCGGGGTCGTGTTGATTTATAAGCTGCAAGACCTCGCCTTCGGCAATGACGCAGGTGCTATCGCCCATGATGTCGAAAACATCTTGGCTTTTCAGGCTGGCGATCATTTGGAAGGCGCGCGCAACGAGATAGTCACCGACTAGCACAGCTGTTGAGTTGCCCCAATGTGCATTGACGGTGGCGCGACCACGGCGCAGGGCAGACTCATCGACAACATCATCGTGTAACAAGGTGGCTGTGTGCAGCATTTCAATAACGCCGGCCATTACGATATGGGCATTGCCATCACGATAACCGCAGGCACGCGCAGCAAGTAGCGTTACTAGTGGCCGTAAACGCTTGCCGCCACTTTGCACAATATAGCGGCCCACTTCACTGACTAAAGGCACGCGCGATTTCAGTTGCTCATGAATGCAGGCATCGACAGCGGAAAAATCGTCGCGGACCAAATGTAAGATAGCGTTGAAATCCATGGTGCAGTTTTATGTGGGCGCAATAAGGATGCGAATCCTATCAGGCGCGGCGCGGCGCGGCCATAAGCTAGGGATGTAAATTATGTTCGCAGCGATATAAGGGCAACAGTAGCTTGCACTTACGTAGGGTTTTCACTAAGATTGCGCGCCTTGCGAAATTCTCGAATGCGGGTGCTCATTCCCTAGAGCAAAACGGCGGCCTTTATCGGATCGCGACCTGTTTCGATTGACTGGTGGGAGCCAAGCAAATGTACGCAGTTATTAAAAGCGGTGGTAAACAACACCGTGTGGTTGAAGGCGAACGCCTGAAAGTAGAATTACTGAATGTTGAGCCAGGTCAAACCGTTACGTTTGATGACGTTCTGATGGTTGTCAATGGCGACAGCATTCAAATCGGTACACCTATCGTTACCGGTGCTAAAGTGACAGCAGAAGTGCTGGACCACGGTCGCCATGATAAGGTCCGTATCGTTAAATTCCGTCGTCGTAAGCATTACCGTCGTCAAGCCGGTCATCGCCAGTACTACACCGAATTGAAAATTACAGGTATCAGCGTTTAATCGCTGATCTGCAGGAGATACAGACATGGCACACAAAAAAGCCGGTGGTTCCACTCGTAACGGTCGCGACTCAGAAGCCAAACGATTAGGCGTTAAAGTTTACGGCGGCCAACAAATCCAAGCAGGCGGCATCATTATCCGTCAGCGTGGCACACAGTTCTGGGCTGGCGAAAACGTCGGCATGGGCCGTGACCATACCTTGTTTGCGAAAGCTCATGGCGTGGTAAAGTTTGTTACTAAAGGCGAATTCAACCGTAAATACGTGGTTGTCGAAGCTAACGCCTAAGGGCGTACGCGTTGCAAGAGCCCCGCCTACGCGGGGCTTTTTTGTTTTCGGAGAGATGTCATGCGGTTCGTCGATGAGGCAGTGATCAAGATAGCGGCAGGCGATGGCGGCAATGGCTGCATGAGCTTCCGTCGTGAGAAGTTCATCCCCTTCGGTGGTCCCGACGGTGGTGATGGTGGTCATGGTGGCTCGGTGTGGGCCGAAGCCGATGTCGGCGTTAACACGCTAGTGGACTATCGCTACACACGTTCATTTCGTGCCGAGCGCGGCGTAAATGGCCGGGGTGCCAACTGCACTGGTCGCAGCGGTAGTGACGTCACTCTAAAAGTGCCAATTGGCACCACCATTCTCAATGAAGTCACGGGTGAGGTCTTTGCCGACTTAACCGAAGATGGTCAGCGCGTCATCCTCGCGCGTGGTGGTCAGGGCGGCTTAGGCAATATCAACTTTAAAAGCTCAACCAACCGCTCGCCACGCAAAACTACTGACGGCACTGAGGGCGAAGTACATGAGCTGCGTTTAGAGCTTAAAGTCTTAGCCGATGTTGGTTTGTTGGGTCTGCCTAATGCTGGCAAATCAACCTTTATTCGCGCTGTATCGGCCGCCAAGCCCAAAGTCGCTGATTACCCATTCACCACCCTGGTGCCTAACCTTGGCGTGGTCGATGTCGATCGCCATCGCTCCTTTGTTATGGCCGATATTCCTGGGCTTATCGAAGGGGCGTCCGATGGTGCAGGTCTGGGCATTCGCTTTCTCAAGCATTTGGCGCGCACGCGCTTCTTGCTGCATATTGTAGACATCGCACCTTACGATGAAACCGACCCAGTGCATGGCGTGAATGTTATCGCTGCTGAGCTAGCTAAATTTTCACCGACGCTGGCATCACTGCCACGCTGGTTGATTCTGAACAAAATTGACTTGCTGCCTTCAGCAGAAGAAGTCGATGAGCGTTGCAATGACATCGTTGCGCGCTTGAATTGGGATGGCCCCATCTTTCGCACATCTGGCTTAACGCGCGATGGCGCCATGGCAGTATGTTATCGCCTGATGGATGCAATTGAAGAGCAGCGCGCAGCCGAGGATGCCGATCCAGCATTAGCTGAAGCTGAGCAAGAGAAGCGTGAGCGTCTGGTGCAAGAAGGCCGTGATCGTATTCGCGAGTTGGAAGTGCGCCGTTCAGCTGAGCGTCGTGCCATTCGCTTGGGCATTGATCCAAGCGAGCTTGAAGGCGACGAAGATGATGATTGGGATGAAGACGCAGAAGATGCGCCCGAGATCATTTATCGACCTTGAGGCGATATCGACAAGGCCGCACAATGACGGCAGCATCACTGCCTATTACTAATGACCGCTGGTAAATCGTCCATGTCTCATGCCGACAGCACATCTATAAACGCTGGCACTACAACCGTAACTAGCCAGCGTCATCGTCTGCAGCGCGCCAAGCGCTGGGTAGTCAAAATTGGCTCGGCATTATTGACCGACAATGGTCAAGGCCTAGACCAGTCAGCCATGGCTGCCTGGGTTGAACAGATGGTGGCCTTAAAAGCCCAAGGCGTTGAATTGATTTTGGTGTCTTCAGGTGCCGTTGCGGAAGGTATGGTGCGCATGGGTTTGCGCGCTCGCCCCGATAGCGTACCTGAGCTGCAAGCCTGTGCTGCTATCGGCCAAATGGGCTTGGTGCAAGCTTACGAGACGCATTTTCGCCAACATCAAGTGCGCACGGCACAAGTCCTGCTAACTCACGACGACCTCTCCGATCGTAAGCGTTATT
>CAXIBK010000162.1:0-4538 GCA_964022225.1 uncultured Paraperlucidibaca sp. | reverse complement strand
TACTTATTTGGCTGCAGTATTTTGGGTGCGTATGAAGGCTATAAGGCCGGACATGCGATGAACAATAAATTGCTGAGAGCGATGATCGAACAGCCAGATGCTTGGGAAATTGTCACATTTGATGACGAAAACTTAACGCCTATTTCCTATGTAAAGGCCGATCCGCTGCACTAATGGTCAATAAATAGTCTATTATTACAATGGCTTACATTTATGCGCGGCCGAATTCCAAAAAATTAAGTAAAGCATCAGTACTTTACAATCACTCTGAATGTCTTGCTAAGTTCCTCAATTTCTTGCTAAGTTCCGCATCTGAAAGCCCGTTAGCTACAGCAATTAAATGCTTCGCGCTCTCGCGGCTGATGCGTAACGGAGCTTTTTGAGGCCTCGGCCGAGCAAGATTTATAGGATTAGTGGGCGGCGGTTTTAATACCGTATGTATGCTTGTCAGTGTGGAAAAAGCGTCATGCGCTTTGAGTTGTTGAATTAGAATACGATTTAAATAACGCAGTTGGCTTGCTGCAGTGGTGTGATACACCGCCACTGTAAGTAGGCCCTGCTGATATGAAAAAAGCCGACACGAAGATCGGAGACTATCATCCAAGACACTGCGCCAAATGGATTCATGCGTTGTGCTAATAGCAAAGCGGCGTTGCCAACGAGCAATTATAGGTCGTTGTAAAACGTCAGTTAGCGATAGCAGTTGATTGGTACGCATGAGTACTCCCCGTTAGTTTTCATCATACGGGCAGTGAACCGAGATAACGAGTATGAACGTAATTTTTTTAAGCCGTAAGCACGGTAGACCATTAACTTTACAGCTTAATCCCCGCCTACTTATTTCAGGCGTGGTGGGCTTAGTATTTTTATCGCTTGGTATTGGTGCAGCTGGTTATTGGGCAGCAACTACTTATCTAATGGATTCCCCAGCGCCGCAGTTTTCCGCTGCTGACAAAGCGCGCCAAGAAGCTCTACGGGCTATGGCTGAGCGTATGGCTGATATTCAAGCTCGCATGATGCGTATCGATGCGCTTGGCGCTCATTTGGCTGAAAGTGCAAAGCTGAAGGGTGATGAGTTCGATTTCTCGAAAAGCCCTCCGATGGGCGGGCCATTGGATGAAGATTCGGAAGACATCAGCATGGGCAAGACGCCCGATCGTCGAGTATTAGAAAAGAGTTTGTCGCAAATGTGGCAAAACATTCAGGCTCGTGAAGCACAGCTGATGGCCCTTGATCACACCTTGAAAGGTTTGCGTGACCAAACAGTAGACCTCAACAATATGCCGATTCGCCATGGCTATATCACTTCGTCGTTTGGTTATCGTAGTGACCCATTCACTGGTGGCACCAAATTTCATGGCGGAATTGATTTCGCCGGCAGCGAAGGCACTGAAATTTACTCAGTCGCTGATGGCGTCGTTGTTTATTCTGGCCCGCGCTCAGGTTTTGGCAATATGGTTGAAATCGACCATGGTGATGGCATGGTGACACGCTATGCGCATGCTCGTGCCGTAGCTGTTCGTACTGGCGACTTGGTCAGCAAAGATCAATTAGTTGCCTATATGGGTTCGACAGGTCGTTCGACTGGCACGCATTTGCATTATGAAGTGCTGCGCCATGGCAAGCGTATTAACCCCGCTAGCTTTATTCGTCTCGCAAGCCGCTAATTAGTAGCAACTCTTCGGCAGCTTTCATGCTGATGTTTTAGAGTCGATAAAATGACCAGCCTAGGCTGGTTTTTTTATCTCCGTAATTGCTGTAGTGCGCAGCAACTTCAGCGAAATACTTTCGTAGCGCGATAAAGTCGGTAGAATGACGCGCTGATTTGCACATTCCCTGAGTGGTGACCATGTTTTCACGCCTAGTTCACGGCCTGTTCGGAACCAAAAACGAACGCGAGCTCAAACGCATGCGCCAGATTGTTGCGCGCATTAATGCCTTAGAGACAGAAACCGACGCCTTAACAGACGCCGAATTGCAAGCCAAGACTGCAAGCTTCAAGCAACGATTTGCGCAAGGTGAAAGCCTCGACGAGCTGCTGCCAGAGGCATTTGCCGTTTGCCGTACCGCTGCCCAGCGCGTACTCGGCATGCGTCATTATGATGTTCAGTTAATTGGCGGCATCGTGTTGCACGAAGGCCGTATTGCTGAGATGCGCACTGGCGAGGGCAAAACGCTGACAGCGACTTTGCCGGCTTATCTCAACGGCCTTTCTGGTGCGGGCGTCCACGTTGTTACGGTGAACGACTATCTTGCCAGTCGAGATGCCGAGTGGAATCGTCCGCTATTCGAATTTTTGGGTTTAAGTATTGGCGTTGTGCGCTCGCAGCAGCCACCTGATGAAAAACGCGCCGCCTATCGCGCCGACATTACCTACGGTACCAACAACGAATTTGGTTTCGACTATCTGCGCGATAATATGGCCTTCCGTTTGGAAGATCGTTTCCAGCGCGGCCATGCTTATGCGCTGATTGACGAGGTTGACTCGATCCTTATCGATGAGGCTCGCACGCCACTAATTATTTCTGGTGCCAGCGAGGACTCATCCAGGCTATATGCACAGATTGATAAGCTGATTCCATTGCTGACTCGTCAAGCTGAAGAGGCTGTGGCGGATGGTGGCCATTATTGGTTTGATGAAAAATCGCGCCAGGTAGAGCTCACTGAAGTTGGCCATGAGTTTGTTGAAGATCGCATGGTAGAGATGGGTTTGTTGGCTGAAGGCGACAGCCTGTACTCACCAGCGCATTTGAACTTGCTACACCATGTGCATGCCGCATTGCGTGGTCATGTGCTATTCCAACGCGATGTGCATTACATCGTGAACAATGATGAGGTGGTCATTGTTGACGAACACACGGGCCGTACCATGCCTGGGCGTCGTTGGTCCGATGGTCTGCATCAAGCGGTTGAGGCGAAAGAGGGCGTTACCATCCAGTCTGAAAACCAGACCATGGCTACCACGACTTTCCAAAACTTATTCCGTCTTTACCGCAAGCTTTCGGGTATGACCGGTACAGCCGATACTGAGGCTGCTGAGTTCCACCAAATCTACGGCCTCGATGTCGTGGTGATTCCAACGCATCGGCCAATGGTGCGGAAGGATTTGGAAGATTTGGTCTATATGAGCCCAGAAGATAAATACAGCGCGATTGTTGCTGACATTATCGCTTATCGTGAAAAGGGCGCGCCGATCTTGGTCGGTACAGCAACGATTGAAGCCAGTGAGCTGCTGTCGAACGCACTCAATAAAGCCAATATTTCGCACCGTGTGCTGAACGCAAAATTCCACGAGCACGAAGCAGAAATCATCGCGCAGGCGGGTCGTTCAGGCACGGTGACTATTGCGACCAACATGGCTGGTCGCGGTACCGATATTTTGCTGGGCGGTAGCTGGAAGGCTGAAGCCGATAAGCTTGGCGATGCCATCACGCCGGAGCAACGCGATGCCTTGCGCTTAGCCTGGGAAGCCGATCACGCCAAAGTCATGGCAGCAGGTGGTTTGCACATTATTGGTTCTGAGCGACATGAGTCACGTCGTATTGATAACCAGTTGCGTGGCCGAGCCGGCCGTCAAGGTGACCCTGGTGTAACGCGTTTCTATTTGTCGCTTGAAGATGACTTGATGCGTATTTTTGCCAGCGACCGTGTCAAAGGCATGATGAAGTCTTTAGGCATGAAACCCGGTGAGGCCATTGAGCATCCTTGGGTCTCGAAGTCGATTGAAGGGGCTCAGCGTAAAGTTGAGGCGCGCAACTTCGATATTCGTAAAAACTTGCTGAAATACGATGACGTTGCCAATGAGCAGCGCCAAGCGATTTATCGTCAGCGCGATGACATTCTCGGCGCTGAGCACATCAGTGATAACGTTGCGTTGATTTTCAGCGATGTCGTTGAGAGCGTTATCAATGTTTATATACCGCCACAAAGCCTAGATGAACAGTGGAATATTGCAGGGCTTGAGCAGGCCATTCAGGCCGATTTCAACCTCACTTTGCCAGTACAAAAGTGGTTGGATGAGGACAGCAAGCTGCACGAAGAGGGCTTGCGTGAGCGTATCAAAGAAGCAGTGCAGAGCGCTTGGCAAGAGAAGCGTGAGCGCATGGGCGCAACAGTGGCGAATCAGCTTGAGAAACAGCTCATGCTGCAAGTCATCGATCGTCATTGGAAAGATCACTTAGCGCAGATGGATTATTTGCGTAAGGGCATCCATTTGCGTGGCTATGCCCAGCGTAATCCTGAGCAAGAATATAAGCGCGAAGCCTTTGAGCTGTTTGAGCAATTGGTGAACTCCGTGAAGTTGGAGCTAGTGCAAACCGTGTCACGTTTGCATGTGCCAACTGAGGCTGAAGTAGCGGCAATGGAAGCGCAGCGAGCTGCCGAAGCGCAATCTATGTCGATGCACTATGAGCACGGCGATGCCAGCGCTAATGTGCAGACAGAACACTTTGACGACGAAAATTTTTCGCCAAAACAGGCTGAGCAAGCAATTTCTGCCGCCCAGCGTGGTGGCGATACGCCAGTTCAGCCATTCGTTC
>CAXIBK010000161.1:0-4568 GCA_964022225.1 uncultured Paraperlucidibaca sp. | reverse complement strand
TTAGCGGGTGACAGCCTTGTGGGCTGGATAAAGGCAGTCTCTCGGCTAGCGCGGGTAAGCGCAATGCGATGACTACCCAGTCACTGCGATTCTGGCACGCTCTGTCGGATACGCCAAGGCGAAACTGCCTGACACAGGGCTGGAATGGCACGTAATAAGGATAATCCTGGTCGAGTGAGTGCGAAATCATCCACTCCAACGATGGCCTTTCGCTGTACTGCTGGCAATGTACTGAATCGTTGCCAATATCCACGTGCTATAACTAGCTCATCCTCACCAACTAAAATGATCTCGGTGCGTGCGGCGATGACCGCCTCAACATTCATGATGGGAGCTTCAATATTGCCTGTCGGCACAATGGAGTCGACGCCGCATACTGCCATGGCCTGACTGACTAAGTTTTGGCGCGATAAGGAATACAGCGGTTGCTGCCAAACTTGGTAAAAGCCACGTAAGCGCGGGCCATCAGCAAAGTCTTGGCGAATTTTAGTGAGATTTGATAGCTCGCTATCGGCGAGCTTTTGCGCACTCTTGCCAAAGCCAGACAAAGCACCGAGCCAGCGTAAACGTTCAGGAATATCATCCAGTGTTTTCGGCGCGATGGCCAATAACGGAATCCCTAGTCGCTGCAAACGGCGCTGCTGCACCGGCGATAGCCCTGCCGCCCAAAACACAACAAGGTCTGGTCGTAAGGCGCGAACACGCTCCTCGCTAATGCTTCCTGACTGTCCGACCACTGCATGGCCACTCAGGCTAACTTCATAACGCCCCGGAATGGGATGATCATCTTGCACACCAACAATGCGCTGCTTTGCTCCAATGGCCTCGGCCATTTCAACCAAATGCGGACCTAGCACAATCCATCGTGTCGGTAGTTTATTCGGCACGGTCCATGACTGGCCTTGATCATCTTGCCAATGGTTTAGGGCGTTAGCTGCTGGTGACAGCCCTAGCGCAATGCCAAGAAAAAGGCATTGCGCTAGCCGAATCACATGCCTGGCCAAAGTGTCTTGACGGCTAAAAATACCATCCACACCACTAGTGCTCGCTGCAACAAGCTTTCGAGCTGATGCATGGCGGTAGCGAGGCCTACTGCGGGCGTTAGCGATGGGTCAATGGCGATGGGCTCGGCGGCCTCAGCAGCGGCATCAATGAGTTCATAGGCAACCGTTTCAGAGCGCAATATGCGCCCACTAATTACGGCCCATGTGGAGGTGAAATTACCTGCCAATGCAAAGCTAAGCGCAAGTAATCGCGCAGGAATCCAGTCGGCGAGCCGCAAACACATTAGCGCTAAGCTTTCTTCGCTTGCTGCACTGCCATCATCGGCTTCAGCGCTCGACTCCACTGCTTGCTCATCGAAAGCGATACGCCGCAATAAGTAGTAAGCAAATGCGGCAACTGGTGTCGCTAGCAACAACCAAAACAGTGGCGCAAAAAGCTCATTGAGCTGATTACGAAGATGATGCTGGCGCGCCAAGCTCAGAGCATTCTCTAAGAGCTCATCATCACTTGGCCATTCGCTGCTAGACCATTCGGCTTGGTTTTGCTGAAAAATGCGATTTGCCTGACTGTCGCCAAACACGGCAACCACCACGATGGCACTAAGCAAAAATACGAAAATACTTGCCAACTCATCCAATAATTGAAGCGCGACAGCCAAAATAATCATCGGCACAATCACCGCAATTGCAAGGCGAAGGCTATTGCCAACCGGCACACGACGACTCCACTCCAGCCAATGCGGAAGTGGCGCTGACAAGCGTAGTCGCCACTCCTCGGGCATTGAAAAGTAAGCGGCAATAGCAATTAGGGCGAGCAGTAACGTCATGTGTTTTCTCCAGGAGGCCGGATGTGCTCAGCAAGCGCCTCAACTTGCGGTGCAGTCGCGACAACTCGCGACCAATTAAAACAGGGGCCGGGATCTGACTTCCGCCCCGGCGCAATATCACTATGCCCTATCAGTTCACCATTTATAGCTGGATAGTGCGCGACCAATACAGCTAATAGCTCATTAAGGGCATCATACTGCTTATCGTTAAAGGGCTGATCATCGCAGCCTTCTAACTCAATGCCGATAGAGAAATCATTGCAATTATCACGACCTTTATATGTTGATTTACCGGCATGCCAGGCGCGTTGATCAAACGCTACATACTGCACCAACTCACCATTGCGGCGAATAAGCACGTGCGCGGATACTTCCATGCCTACGATTTCAGCAAAATAAGGATGCGCTTGTACATCGAGCTTGCCAGTAAATAACTCATCTATATGCGGGCCACCAAACTCACCAGGCGGCAAGCTAATATTATGAATCACCACCAATGAAATTTCGTTATGCGGGCGCGCATTAAAAAATGGCGATGGGCAATGCCGCGCACCCTTCAGCCAATGCTGCGGGCAAATACTTAACGACTGGCTATGAACTGTGCTCACGACGACACGCTCGATGAAAACTCTTTCCGCTAGACTACCCAATCCATTCTGCGCTGACCATGACGACCTGCGCGACTAGCTTTATACTTGCACCAATAATGACATGCTGCGTAATTTTTTGACCAGCCGCCACTCATTCGCGCCGCATTTTCAGCTCATTGAAGGCTGCGCGTTCATCTTTACTGAGAGCACACATGAAACCTGAAATGATCGATGCCGCTTTAGCTGCAAACGTAGCCTCGGCACTTGTTGAAGATATTGGCAATGGTGATATTTCTGCAGCCTTAATTCCGCACGATAAACAGGCCGTGGCACGTATCATCACGCGTGAAGACATGGTTATGGCGGGCATGCCTTGGGTCGAGGCAACATTCTTATCTGTAGATCGTGAGCTAGAGCTGCAATGGCAAGTTAAAGAGGGCCAAGTCGTGCCAGCTGGAACTGAACTTTTGCGTATTAGTGGTCGCGCGCGCAGCCTGCTCACTGCCGAACGCTCTGCACTAAACTTCCTGCAAACCTTATCGGCAACTGCAACTCACACGCATGCTTTAGTACAAATGCTCGCGGGTACTAAAGCTCGACTTCTCGACACACGCAAGACATTGCCTGGGCTTCGTATTGCACAAAAATATGCTGTTCGCGTTGGTGGTGGCATGAATCACCGTCTCGGACTTTACGATGCCTTTTTGATTAAAGAGAATCACATCATGGCCGCCGGCTCTATTGAGGGCGCAATTAGCGCTGCGCGAGCTCACGCTAGTGATCGCTTAGTTGAAGTAGAGGTAGAAAACCTCGATGAGCTAGCGCTAGCTATTGCAGCTAAAGCAGACCGCATTATGCTCGATAATTTCTCGTTGCAAGACATGCGTACTGCGGTTGAGCTAGCCGATGGTGGCATTCCTCTCGAGGCATCAGGCAATGTCAATCACGAAACCATTCGTGACATTGCTGAAACAGGCGTCGATTACATTTCACTAGGCACAATCACTAAAGATATCCGTGCGATCGACTTATCTATGCGACTAATTGAACAGAACTAAGCGTTAGTTATTTAGGTTCGCGACTCTCGCTAGTATTACAAGCATGAGCCACGGCTTAAACAATCGGTTCTACCAAGCCTAACTCACTCAAAGTAGCGCCAATATAAGCAAAGCGCGGCCGCTCAACGCCATCAAGCTCGATTGTTCCAATAAACATCTCGAATGGCCGCACCCAACGACTCCAATCGCCGTAACAGGTTCGGTAATATACTAACCACTCCTCGCTCTCAGAATGCCGCACCACATCAAGCACTTGATAATACGGCCCTTTATAATGCTGATAGATGCCGCGAGCTATGGTCGGCTCAAAAGAGATTTTCATAGTTCCTCATGCCGTAATTACGGCTTTAAATGAGTCTTAAGTAAAGGCCCGATTTCCCCCAACGATTATCTGCGCCCGGCCCCTGAGTTAGCCATTAGCCACTAGCCGGCTTCCGTACCTTAAATTTCAGACAGCAAAAAGCCCCCGTCATTTCTGACGAGGGCTGTTGCATTAGGTGCCTGGCAATGACCTACTTTCACATGGCTAATGCCACACTATCATCGGCGCTGAGCGGTTTCACTACTGAGTTCGAGATGGGATCAGGTGGTTCACACTCGCTATGGTCGCCAGGCAATTCGGCGGACCGGATCTGCTCATTATTTCTAACGGCGATCGTCCAAATTCGTGATTCGAGTCGTCAAACTAGAGAACGCGTCAAGCGCTATTCATATCTTAGTACTGACCAACCCATACAGCGTCAAACTGCTTGGGTGTTATATGGTCAAGCCTCACGGGCAATTAGTATTCGTTAGCTTCATGCATCGCTGCACTTCCACACCGAACCTATCAACGTCCTGGTCTCGAACGACCCTTTAGGGGACTTAAAGTCCCAGTGAGATCTCATCTTAAGGTGGGCTTCCCGCTTAGATGCTTTCAGCGGTTATCCCTTCCATACGTAGCTACCCGGCTATGCCACTGGCGTGACAACCGGCGCACCAGAGGTATGTCCACTTCGGTCCTCTCGTACTAGAAGCAGCTCCTCTCAAATCTCAAACGCCCACGGTAGATAGGGACCGAACTGTCTCACGACGTTCTAAACCCAGCTC
>CAXIBK010000160.1:0-4582 GCA_964022225.1 uncultured Paraperlucidibaca sp. | reverse complement strand
GTTTGGCCCTTTCTTAAAGCCAATCCGCATTTCACCGAGCAGGGTTTGCTAGATCGCTTGGTCGAGCCTGAGCGTGTAGTGATATTTCGTGTGTCTTGGATCGATGATACAGGCCAGGTGCAAGTGAATCGCGGCTATCGCATTCAGCACAACGGCGCTCTCGGCCCATATAAAGGCGGCTTACGCTTTCATCCATCGGTAAACCTCGCCATTTTGAAGTTTCTTGCCTTCGAACAAACCCTGAAAAACTCGCTAACCACACTACCCATTGGTGGCGGTAAAGGCGGCTCAGACTTTAATCCAAAAGGTAGAAGCCAGTCAGAAATCATGCGTTTCTGCCAATCTTTTATTACTGAGCTCTACCGCCATATTGGCTCCAACACCGATGTGCCAGCTGGCGACATTGGTGTTGGTGCTCGTGAAGTTGGCTATATGGCAGGCATGTACAAAAAGCTCACCAACCAAGCCGACTGCGTATTTACCGGTAAAGGTATCAGCTTTGGTGGCACCTTGATTCGCCCTGAAGCCACAGGTTACGGCACCGTGTATTTCGCCAAACACATGTTGGCTGAACGAAACATGACCTTTGAAGGCCTACGCGTGTCGGTGTCCGGCTCAGGTAACGTTGCTCAGTTCGCCATCGAAAAAGCCCTGTCTTTAGGCGCGAAAGTCATCACCGTATCTGACTCCTCAGGTACCGTTATCGATGAAGATGGCTTTACCACTGAGAAACTTGAGCTACTGAAGCAAATCAAAAACGTCGAATATGGCCGCGTCAGTGACTATGCCGCTCGTATTGGCGCACGCTTTGAGGCCAATGTTCGCCCATGGCATGTGCCTGTTGATGTAGCTTTGCCCTGCGCAACCCAGAATGAGCTCGACGGTGAAGATGCGAAAACATTGATTAGAAACAATGTTATCTGCATTGCTGAAGGCGCCAATATGCCATCGACGCTAGAGGCTGTAACTTTGTTTGAAGACAACCACATTCTTTTCGCCCCAGGTAAAGCCAGCAACGCCGGTGGTGTCGCTACTTCAGGCTTGGAAATGAGCCAAAATGCCATGCGCCTATCGTGGACCAAAGAAGAAGTCGATAGTCGTCTGCAAGAAATTATGCGCGGCATTCATGATGCCTGCGTGAAATACGGCCGCCGCGACAATGGCTCGATCAGCTACGTTGATGGCGCGAATATCGCCGGCTTTGTCAAAGTGGCTGAGGCGATGCTCGCTCAAGGCGTCGTTTAAGCCGAACAATTGCTGAACTAAAAAAGGCCGACACTATTTTAGTAGCGGCCTTTTTTTGGCACGAAATAGATTTCTGCCGCTTTGTTAAATCACAAACGTCGAGCCAACTCAATAAAAGCGCGCAAATAATCAATGCTTAAATCATCCTCTCGCGCACCCAAATAAATTTGCTTAGCAATGCCCTCTGCACCTAAGCGCACCGGAACCACCGCCATGCTTTCGGCATACTCTTGCGCAAGCCAGCGCGGCAATGCCGCTACGCCACGGCCGCTAGCCACCATCTGCAGCATAATATCGGTAGTCTCAATGGTCTTATGTCGCTTCGGCATAACGCCTGCAGGCAGCATAAACTGGCTATAAATATCCAAACGCTCAATGGCTACTGGATAGGTAATCAGCACCTCAGAGCTCATTTGCTCAGGCTCAACAAACGCCTGCTCCGCCAAGACATGATCGCGCGACACCACCAACACCTGCTCATAATCAAACACTGGCTCAAACTGCAGGCCAGGCTTTAATATTGGATCAGGCGTGACCAATAAATCGATGTCATAGCTAAACAAAGCGCCAATGCCACCAAATTGAAACTTCTGCTTCACATCAACATCAACACTCGGCCAAGCAGCCAAATACGGTGCCACCACCTTCAGCAACCACTGATAGCAGGGATGGCACTCCATGCCGATGCGCAAAGTGCCACGCTCACCCTCGGCAAACTGTCGCATACGCTCTTCGGCATGCTCCAGCTGTGGCAATAGGCGATTGGCCAGCCCAAGCAAATAGCGTCCTGCTTGCGTGAGCCTCAGGCTGCGCCCTTCTCGCAACCAAACATCCGTACCTAGCTGCACTTCCAGCTTTTTCATGGCATGACTCAAGGCCGACTGCGTGAGGCACAAGCTACCGGCAGCGGCGGTCAGCGAGCCCTGCTTTTCGACCTCACGAATGATGTTTAAGTGGCTGCGCTCAATCATGATTGATTAATTTATCTCATGGATAGGTGAATTATCACCATTTTACTTCATATATTGCTCTGCCTACCATCCTCGGCGTCGCTTCATCTACACAGACCGAGAATTAATCATGTCAAACGTAACTACCCACAACCTTGGCTTTCCGCGCATCGGTGCGAAACGCGAACTGAAGTTTGCGCTCGAATCCTATTGGCGCGGTGAGTCATCGAAAGATCAACTAACCTCCGTGGGTGCCGAACTCCGCCAGCGCCATTGGGCGCACCAAGCCAAATTGGACTTGGTGCCCGTTGGCGACTTTTCCTTCTATGACCAAGTGCTCGATTTAAGCTTCACGCTAGGCAACTTACCCGAGCGCGTCCAAAGCTTTCATGGCGATGCCCTAGATAATTATTTCCGCGTTGCCCGTGGCCGTTCGGCAGCTGGCGCTGAAGATCACACGGCTTGCTGCGGCGGCGTGGCGGCAGGCGAAATGACCAAATGGTTCGACACCAACTATCATTACATCGTGCCCGAGTTCACAGCGGCTACCGCATTTTCGCTCAATGCCAGCCGCCTGCTAGCGCAAGTTGCCGAGGCCAAAGCTCAAGGCATTAAGGCTAAACCAGTCATTATTGGCCCCGTTACTTACTTGGCCATTGGCAAGGCCAAAGACGACTCAAACAAGTTGGCTCTGCTCGAGCAACTACTACCGGTCTATGCCGACTTGCTCACGGCCTTAGCCGTCGCAGGTGTGGAATGGATACAAATCGATGAGCCG
Source organism: uncultured Paraperlucidibaca sp. (assembly GCA_964022225.1). Classification (GTDB taxonomy): domain Bacteria; phylum Pseudomonadota; class Gammaproteobacteria; order Pseudomonadales; family Moraxellaceae; genus Perlucidibaca. The sequence goes on along the minus strand of CAXIBK010000160.1, from coordinate 1,609 downwards.
ATTTTGGTCACCGAACTCAGCAGCGAATGGCAAGATGCTTTCCGCACCGCCTACGCCACCCTAAGCCAAACCAAGGTTAAATTATTGCTGGCCACCTACTTCGGCCAGCTGCAAGAAAACATAGCACTGGCCTGCGAGCTGCCCGTGCATGGCTTTCATCTCGACGCCATTAATGCCCAAGCCGAAGTGGCCACGTTGCAAGCTCAGCTACCTCAAGATCGCGTGCTGTCATTAGGCGTGATCAATGGCCGTAATATCTGGAAAACTGACTTAAACACCCTGCTCGATTGGCTCGAACCTGTAGCTAAGCAGCTCGGTGATCGTCTGTGGATTGCCCCTTCCTGCTCGCTTTTGCATGTACCGGTAGATTTAAACAGCGAGCTTAGCTTCGATGCCGAAGTGAAGCCTTGGCTAGCCTTCGCGCTGCAAAAGCTCGACGAGCTAGAGATCGTCGCCACTGCGCTTAACCACGGCCGCGACAGCGTAAGCGCCGAACTCAGCGCCAATCGCGAAGCCATTGAGGCTCGCCGCCTATCGCCTCGCGTCAATAACCCTGCCGTAAAAGCAGCATTGGCCACAATCACGCCAGAGTTGGGCCAACGCCGAAGCGCATACACCGCACGTGCGGACAAACAGGCCGCGCTACTGCAGCTGCCTAAATATCCAACGACGACCATCGGTTCGTTTCCGCAAACGGCCGAAATTCGCCAAGCGCGCAGCCAATTTAAGGCCGGCCAAATCGATGACACCGCCTACACAGCGGCCATGAAAGCCGAAATCGAACGCAGTGTGCGTGAGCAAGAAGCATTAGGTCTGGATGTCTTGGTGCATGGCGAGGCCGAGCGCAATGACATGGTGGAGTACTTCGGCGAGCAACTCGATGGCTATGTGTTCAGCCGCTTTGGTTGGGTGCAATCGTATGGTTCACGCTGTGTGAAACCGCCAATTTTGTTTGGCGATATCAGTCGCCCCAATGCGATGACAGTAGCATGGACTACGTTTGCGCAGTCGCTCACAGCAAAGCCCATGAAGGGCATGCTAACTGGCCCTGTGACCATTTTGAATTGGTCGTTTGTGCGCGATGATCAGCCGCGCTCTGTTTCGTGCTACCAACTAGCCCTGGCTATTCGTGCAGAGGTTTTAGATCTCGAAAAGGCCGGCGTACAAGTCATTCAGATCGATGAAGCCGCATTGCGCGAAGGCTTGCCGCTACGTCAGTCACAATGGCAGGCGTATTTGGATTGGGCAGTTGAGTCGTTTCGCATCAGCGCCAATGGCGTCAGTGATGCGACGCAGATTCATACCCACATGTGCTACTCGGAGTTCAACGACATCATCACTTCTATCGCCGAGATGGATGCCGATGTCATCACCATCGAAACTTCACGTTCTGATATGGAGCTGCTGGATGCCTTCAAGGGATTCCAGTATCCCAATGATATTGGTCCGGGTGTCTACGATATTCACTCGCCCAACGTGCCTGGGACTGAACAGATCGTGGCGCTGATGAACAAGGCCGCGGAAAGAATCCCCGCCGAGCGGCTCTGGATCAACCCGGACTGCGGGTTGAAAACCCGGTCGTGGGAGGAGGTGATTCCGGCGTTGAGGG
>CAXIBK010000159.1:0-4623 GCA_964022225.1 uncultured Paraperlucidibaca sp. | reverse complement strand
AGGACGACACTTTAGCGAAGTTGACACATATTAAGCTAGCGCTAGCGTGTTATCAATTTGTTACCAAACCAGGGCATGCGCACTACATTAGGACATAAAAAAGGCGCTAAAAGCGCCTTTTTCACCACGTTCTCTCTTAGCGAGCAACCATTGCTACTTGTGTTTGAGCCGCTAGCTCAATGATTGGCTCTGGATACATACCAATCAAGAACACTAGGCCGGCCATTAGCAACACCATCAGACCTCCTACGCGGAAACCCCAATTGTTGGCAGCAACCATGCGACGCGAGCTAGGTGCCGGCATAAATAAGGTAATGATCACGCGCAGATAGTAGTACAGACCGATGGCACTACCGACCACCAATGCAGCGACCAACCACCATAAGCCGGCATCGATGCCGAGAGCAGCCACATAAAACTTACCAATGAAGCCAGCGGTCAGAGGAATGCCGGCCAGTGATAACATCATCACAGTGAGTACAGCAGTCAAATACGGGTGACGCCAGAATAAGCCGCGATAGTCATAGAGTTCATCGGCATCTTGTTGCTTATATGGGCTAGATGTCAGCGTGACGACGCCAAATGCACCGATAGTGGTAACTACATAGGCCATTAAGTAAACGGCTGATGCCTCTAGCGCGAGCTGGCCGCCAGCGACCACAACAACCATCAGATAGCCTAGTTGAGCAATCGATGAGTAGCCTAGCAAGCGCTTGATATTGCTTTGGTTCAGCGCCAATAAGTTGCCGATGATCATTGAGGCAAAGGCGATGACGGCGAAGATCATGCTCCACACACTGCTATGTGCGGCCGGCGCTTCGATTAGCAGGCGCAATAACACCGCGAAAACCGCGACTTTACTAACCGTAGCCAAGTAGGCCGCAACTGGCGCTGGTGCACCCTGATAAACATCTGGCGTCCATAAATGGAATGGTGCCAGTGATAGCTTAAAGGACAAGGCTGCTAAAATTAGTGCGATGCCGGCATAGGCGTAGGGGCTGAGCATGCCCGCCTTGGCCAAGTCACCACCAATGTCTGCAAGCAACATCGAGCCTGCGTCCGCGTAAAGCAACGCCATGCCAAAGAGCATGAATGCTGTCGCGGCCGCTGACAAAATCATGTACTTGATGCCGGCCTCTAGCGTTTTTTTATTGCGGAAGGTGTAAGCAACGAGGCCATAAACTGGTACCGACAAAAGCTCCAGACCAATAAACAAGGCCGTTAAGTGGCGAGCACTGATCAGCACCAAAGCACCTAGCACCGACAAGGTCAGCAGCAGATACATCTCTTCTTTATTGTCGTCATAGCCTTCGATATACGCATGCATCAGCGTTGCGCAGGCCAGTGTGGCAAACAATGCAATGGCCATATAAAGGCAGGCATGGGCATCGATCATCAGCAATGGAGTGACTTGCTGGGGTCCGCCTTGCCAAGCGAAGTAAACCGAAACCAGCGCAGCATTAAGGCCGATCACCGTAATCGTGGCGTTAACATCATGCTGGCGCTTGATGGCAATCGACAACATCACCAATACCGCCGTGGCACCAGTGATCAGGATGGGTAATAACGCAATGAGTTGTGCAACAGAAATCGTCATGGCGTTTACCAACCTGCTGTGGGCACAGTCGGTAACACTGACTGGCTATAGACGGAGTTAAGGAACTGCATGCTCGCCACGCTGGTATCAAACACCGGCTGCGGATAGACACCGAGGCCTATCAGCAGTAGCGCCAACACCACTAAAGTGCTGAGCTCACGAGCCGATAAGTCGGGCAATGGTAGGGCTGACTTTGCTGGGCCATAAAAGGCTTTCTGCATGAAAATCAAACCATAAATAGCGGCCAAAATTAAACCGCCCGAGGCAAGCACAGCCGCTACTGGATTGGCTTGGAAGGCGCCGAGTAGCACCATTATTTCGCCGACAAAATTGCCAAGGCCGGGTAAGCCGAGCGAGGCAGCGGTAAAAATCAACGCAATCGGCGGCAAGTAACGTAGTCGAGTCCAGAGCCCGCCCATCTCGCGTAAATCACGCGTATGTAGACGCTCGTAAATCTCACCGCAGAGGATGAACAACGCGCCAGCTGATAAGCCATGCGCGAGCATTTGCACTACCACGCCTTGCAACGCGACCATATTGCCCGAGTAAATGCCGACCAAGACAAAGCCCATGTGCGAGACGCTGGTGTAAGCAATCAGGCGTTTGATGTCGGTTTGCGCGCAGGCTAGTACGGCACCATAGAAAATACCAAAGACACCAAGCCACATGGCAATAGGTGCGAACTCCAACGAGGCATTAGGAAATAGCGGCACACCAAAACGCAGCAGGCCATAGCCAGCAGTTTTCAGCAGCACGCCGGCAAGATCGACAGAGCCAGCCGTTGGCGCTTGCGCGTGAGCATCCGGCAACCAGGAGTGGAATGGCACAACGGGTAACTTCACCGCGAAGGCAATGAAGAAGCCGAGCATCAAGACCATTTCAACCGCAGGCGCCATGGAAGTGTTCAGCAAATCTTCGTAGCCGAAGGTGAGCACGCCGGTGGTTTGCGCGCTAATCAAGACTAGGCCGATGATGGCAATGAGTAGCAATAAACCACTGGCCTGAGTGTAAATGAAGAATTTGGTGGCGGCGCTGATGCGGCTGCGACCTGTGGCTCCCTTATGACCCCAGAGGGCGATTAGAAAGTACATCGGCACCAACATCATTTCCCAGAAGAAGAAGAATAGGAATAAGTCGACGGCCAAAAATACGCCAGCGACGCCGCCTAAGTTCCACAGCAGGTTCAGATGGAAAAAGCCGACATGCTTATCGATTTCTTTCCATGAGCAAATCACAGCCATCATGCCAAGCAGGCCGGTGAGCAGCAACATGATCAGCGACAAGCCATCGAGCGCTAAATGGAAGCTGATGCCGAAACGCGGAATCCAGTCACGCTGGAACTCTAACTGCCACTGCGGCGTATTGCCGATGGCTTCGATAACTGCACCACCGCTATAGCCGCCTTGCAACCAAAGCAAGCAGGTGATGATGAAAAAGCTGAGCATGGTGAATAGCGCAATCCAGCGCGGCAGCGCGGCGCTAATGCGTTCAGTTTGCCAAGCTAACAGACCGCCAATAAAAGGAATCAGCAGCAGCCACGGTAAAATTTCGGGAGCAAATACAGTCATGGCTTATACCAACAACATCACGGATAAAATGGCGAGGGCACCGAGAGCAAACGATGCGGCATACCAGCGAATTTGGCCGTTTTCAGTGCGGCTGAGCACGCGATTGCCGGCTTGGCTGAGCCAAGGAACTGCATTCATGCCGGCATCTACTGGGTCATTTTTCAGCCAACGCACCAAGGTCATAAAGGGGCGAACAAAGACGCGGTCATAGAGCCAATCGAAGCCCCAAGCGCTAAACCAGAGTGGCGTTAGGAAGCGGCCAATGGCGCTTTCGCTGATGGCTTTCACCCAACGGCGATCGCCGTGATAGAGCACAGCGGCGAGCAAAATGCCGAAGACGGCAATGCTGCCGGAGACCCATTCGAGGTGATGACGTCCTGCCTCGGCAATATCCACTGCCATCAAGGCAGAAGGCATGGCTGGCAAGACATCGCCCAATGGCTGCACGACTAGCGCGCCAACAGCGGTCGATAACACCAATAACACGGCCAATGGCAGCCAGTACGACACGCCCTTAATCGGTTCAGCGTGACCAACCTCCTCGCCATGGAAGGCAACGAAGATTAGGCGGAAGGTGTAGATCGAGGTTAGGAAGGCACCAAGCAAGCCGGCATTGAGCAGCATATTGTGGCCGCCCGCCCAGACTTCAAACAGGATTTCATCCTTTGAATAGAAGCCTGAAGTCACCAGCGGCAAGGCGGCAAGTGCGGCACCGCCGACCAAGAAGCAGACATAAACAAAGGGGATTTTGTGGCGCAAACCGCCCATCTTGAAAATGTTTTGCTCGTGATGCGTGGCAATGATCACAGCACCGGCCGAGAGGAATAGCAGTGCTTTGAAGAAGGCATGGATCATCAGGTGGAAGATCGCGGCCGACCAAGCACCGACGCCTAGAGCGAGGAACATATAGCCGATTTGGCTCATGGTGGAATAGGCCAAGATGCGCTTGATATCGGTTTGCACCAAGGCGGCAAAGCCAGCCAACACGAGAGTAACTGCGCCGATGATGCCGACTAGCAGCAAAACATCGGGGGCTAATAAAAACAGCTCATTACAGCGCGCAATCAAATACACACCGGCAGTCACCATGGTGGCGGCGTGGATCAATGCCGACACTGGCGTTGGGCCAGCCATAGCATCGGCCAACCAAGTTTGCAGTGGTAGCTGAGCCGATTTGCCAACCGCGCCGCCTAAAAGCAGTAACGTTGCCCAAATGATCCAGGTGTCGCCATCACCAATGTATTGCGGCGCTAGGCGCATAACTTCTTGAATATTCAGCGTGCCGAGTTCACGGAAAATAATCATCAGGCCGATAGCCATGAGCGTGTCGCCAACACGCGTCACGATAAAGGCTTTGCGTGCGGCTAGGCCGTTTGCAGGGTCTTTGTAATAGAAGCCGATGAGCAAGTACGAAGCCAAGCCCACACCTTCCCAACCCATATAGAGGAAGAGGAAGTT
>CAXIBK010000158.1:0-4658 GCA_964022225.1 uncultured Paraperlucidibaca sp. | reverse complement strand
ATCATGAAAGATGCTTACTCCTTTCACATCGACCATGCCTCGTTAGAGCAAACCTATCAGGTCATGTACGACACCTATTGCCGCATCTTCACGCGATTGGGCTTAAATTTCCGCCCAGTACAGGCCGACACCGGCTCGATTGGCGGCACCGGCTCGCATGAGTTTCACGTGCTCGCTGATAGTGGCGAAGATGACATCGCCTTTTCCGATGCCTCTGACTACGCCGCCAACGTGGAGATGGCCGAAGCGCTGGCGCCATCTAGCCCACGAGCTGCTGCGACGACTGCAATGCAAACAGTCGCAACGCCAACGCAAACGCTGTGTGCGGAAGTTGCTGACTTGCTGAACGTGGCGCTGATGCAAGTGATTAAATCGGTCGCCGTTGTCGCGCCAGTACCGGTTGATGCTGAAACATTGAAAACCAACCCGAAAGCCTTGCCCGGCCAACGTTTCTTCTTGCTGCTGCTGCGTGCTGATCATGAGTTAAACGAGATCAAAGCCAGCAAACTCGATGGCTTAAAAGATATGCGCTTAGCCACGAGCGAAGAGATTCAAGCAGCACTGGGTTGCGTACCCGGCTTCATCGGCCCTGTTGGTGTCAGTACAGATGTGACGGTGATTGCTGATCGCACGGCAGCGGCGATGAGTGACTTTATTTGTGGCGCCAATCGCGCGGGCGAGCATTTGAGCGGCGTCAATTTTGGCCGTGATCTGCCAGAGCCCATCGTGGCCGATATTCGCAATGTGGTGGCCGGGGATCCATCGCCCTGTGGTCAAGGCACATTGGCGATCAAACGCGGTATTGAAGTGGGGCATATTTTCCAACTCGGTGATAAATACTCAGCCGCGCTTGGGGCTAGCGTGCTTGGCGAAGGCGGCAAGCCACAAGTGATGACCATGGGCTGCTACGGCATCGGCGTCACCCGCGTGGTGGCCTCAGCCATTGAGCAGAACTACGACGACAAAGGCATCATCTGGCCGGATGCGATTGCGCCGTATCAGATCGCTTTAGTGCCAATGAACTGGCAAAAATCGCAACGCATTCAGACAGAGGCAACGGCACTTTATGAGCAGCTAAAGGCCGCGGGTTACGACGTACTGATGGATGATCGCAATGAGCGCCCTGGTGTGAAGTTTTCCGACATGGAGCTCATTGGCATCCCGCACCGCTTGGTGATGGGTGAGAAAGGTTTGGATGCTGGCACGATTGAATACAAAGGCCGACGTGACACTGAGTCTCGCGATATTGGCTTGAATGAGCTGATGGCTTTTTTGCGTGAGTCGGTGAAGGCCTAAAGCGGCCACCAGACCGTGGGTAAGCCGCGCGTTTGCACAAGCGCGGCCACATCCATGCTCACCGCAATAACCACATGCACCGCCACCCCACCCCAAATTGAGCGCGACCTCAGCGCTAACACGCCCAGAAATAAGCCAAAAAATATCGCGCCCGTGGCCTCCAACCAGAGTTTGGGAAAGTGAATCATCAAATACGGAATGCACATCACTGCAATCGCGTTGGCACCAAAGGCTGGACGCAGGCTATTGAGTAAAAAGCCGCGAAAGAAAAACTCTAAAAACACAAACTGGCTGATGTAAATCGCCTCCCATGCCAGCAAATCAAACCAGCTTCGGCTAGCCTGCCGGTAAAATGGATAATGTGTGCTGAAGTCGCCACGAAAACTGACCATCACCACAAATAGCAAGATTGGGCTGGCTAGTAACACATAGCCCAGCCAATGCGCTCGTGTTTGCCCCAGTTGCCAGCCAAAATTAGCAAGTCGCTCTCGCCATACCACACGCACTAACAACACTGGCAGCAAGACATAGCCAATAACATGCCAAAGCCCCCACCAGAGCTGGCTAGATAACTCGCCGAAGCCTGAACGCATCAGCGCCGACCAGAGCGAATACGGCGCCATACCCAGCATATTCGAGAGCCAGATAGTGGCCTGCTGAAAGCTGCTTTCGTATTTTAAGTAATGAATCAAAAGCAATGATACGGCCGTTAGCACCAGTACCTGCGTAGCTCGGCGTTGCGCTATGTGCCGCGGCAGCGTATCTGCCTGGGCATCGCGCTCAATCTGCTGCCACGCCAGAAAAAACTGGCGTGGATGAAGGCGTGACAGGCACGATGGTAAAGTGGGCATGGCAAACTCGGTAGCGAAATATGAAAGCTTGCGTCAGTCGCGCAGCGTTAAAAATAACCTCAAATCTAACTCTAGCTGATGATAATCAGGCTCCATATGCTGGCAAAGCTGGTAAAACGCCTTGTTGTGCTCCTTCTCGCGTAAATGCGCGAGCTCATGCACCACGACCATGCGCAGCAACGGCTCCGGCAGCGTTTTCAGCAGCGCCGACACCTTGATCTCATTCTTGCGTTTGAGCTTGCTACCCTGCACCCGACTCACGAAGCGATGCTGCCCCAGCGCGTTATCGATGACATGTAACCGCGTATCGTAAAACACCTTAGTCACCGCCACACTGCTACGCATATGCCGCTGCTTTAGCCGTTGCGTGTAGTCATACAACGCGCCATCGTTTTGGATGGTGTGCGCCGGCGCATCCGGATAACGCCGCGCCAACCACTCGCCAAGCTGACCATCATCGATAAGCTGCTGCACCTGCTGGCGCAGCGCTGGGCTATAGCCTCCGAGGTATTTTAGACTGTTTGCCACACACAAATCCTAATTTCAGTAAACTCATAGATATGCCTAAAATCTTTATACTCAGTTAAAGCCCTACTTTCAAAAAACATCATTACCAAGCAATTACTATCTAGCGCTAAAAGCCCCACCATATGATGATTCATAGTCCCATAAAAACCAATATTTAACTAAATCATGCAGATAAAGCTTGAAATCAATTTTAAAAAAAACTATAAAGCACGAGTCTCAACTAACCTTAGGTTTAACAAATGATTGATGTCTCCCATTTAACAGTAAATCAACTGGATGATTTAATTGCTCAAGCGCAAAAGGAAATTACGCGCAAAAAGGCTTTAGCTCGTAAGTCATTAATGGCAGATATGGAGAAGCTAGCACGCGATGCGGGTGTTTCCTTGAGTGAGCTCTTCCCAGAAGCTGGCACTGCTAAGCCAAGCAAAGTGAAGACGCCGGTTGCCCCTAAATATCGCAACCCAAATGATGCCTCGCAAACATGGACAGGCCGTGGCCGTCAGCCGCTATGGATTGCAGCGCTATTAGCAGAAGGCAAGCGCCTAGAGGATTTGCTAATTAAATAGTAATAAGCTCCGTTCGGCGTCTTGCATCTAGACTATTTTGTACTAGAATGCGCGCACGCCGTACGCGGCGGGCGATTAGCTCAGGGGGAGAGCACTACCTTCACACGGTAGGGGTCACTGGTTCGATCCCAGTATCGCCCACCACTTAAAAATCATAATAAGTTATTGAAAATAAATAAATTATCTTAACCACTCTAAATTGTTATTCATAACGATTTAGAGTAAATACCTGCCTTAATTGTCCCATCACTGTCCCAAATTTGTCCCAAATTCCGCATTGAATTGGTTGACTCAAAGCAACTTGACAATGAAATCAGCACTTAATTACCCTATGAATAGGGTGAACGTAATGGTGCCTCGCAGCACTAGCGCTATAAAACCACCATGTAGCCCAAAGCGCCGCTGCGAGCCAACGATGATAGACGAGAGGGAAATGACTCGTTGGATAGAGAAGCAACACTCGACTTCGGTCAGGGTGATGAGTAGTGAGTAAGGCAAGCGCACACCTTCCATACGCATCACCTTAAGTGCAACAACCCCGTGAGCGGGCTCAGCAAGCTATGTCTATGCTGGATGGTCATGAAGACCCCGCAACAGATCGGCCCTCACAAGCGCTTTTTTTAGCTTGTGAGATTTATATGCCAACATCATCAGTTACTAATGGCACTTTGCCGCGAATTATTTTTATTGAAGAGCTCTCCCTAATAATCGGTAAAACTCCAACTACAATTCGCACGTGCGCCACATGCCTCAAATATGGCCACCTTATTCCACGCCCATTCAAGCTGCCATATAGCCCGCGTCATTGCTGGTATGAAAGTGATGTATTGAAATGGATTGAATCCAGTCAGCCCGCCTTTCCGCCACCTTTGCGGCGCCCAAGAGGGCGACCGACAAAGTCTGAACAGTTGGCTCGCCAACGCTGGATTGAAGCAGACTCAAAATGAGGCGACGACTTGTCAATCAAAAATGGGGCAGCCCAAAAAATGCGAAGGCGCTATAACGCAAAAGTAGTTATGAGCTACTTGTTTGCGGGCATTTCACAATAAATGCTTTTCAGCGAGCCAAGCCCAAGCAATTCTGTTCACCCTTTCTTCAGATATCCTGCGGATACGCAGTCCACGGCGCCTGAGGTCGTTTCTCGTCGCTTCCAATGGCTTCTATCTAAAGCCTTTGAGCAAACCGCGCATGACCAGCGACAAATAAAACTCGTTGATCAACGTGAATCTTTGCACACCTTCTAGGTGCCACGATTTCCGCCTCGCGCAAATTGAAAATTTCATCAAGGCGATACATTCGGATCGTTGTATTCCTTGCCAAGTCAACGGCCCATACATAACGTTCGCTATTCATTCTGTGCTCGCGACGTCCCCCCATCTTCAGTAGCACTCGGCTTCAGAGTCCGCGCTTAGTTTAA
>CAXIBK010000157.1:0-4673 GCA_964022225.1 uncultured Paraperlucidibaca sp. | reverse complement strand
TTGCAAGCCTTAGGCTATGACTCCGATGTGCCGATGCCAACAGTAATTATTAGCAAAGCTGGTGGCGAAATTATCTATAGCGACTTAACCGAGAATTATCGTATCCGGCCTGAGCCAGAAGACTTTATGGCCGCGCTAGATGCCGCTGAACTCTAATTTTAGCGACTAGCTTAGGTGCTCTGCTCTGGTCGAAACAGCGTTGCTCATGAGACAATGCGCGCCATCATTTCCCCCTTGCTACGTGGCAGCAGAGTTGCCCTGTCGGAGTTTCAATGTCAGAAAATTCGCCTACCTTAGTGCTCGATGGCAAAGCCCTATCATTGAAAATGGAGGCGCAGCTACTTGAACGCGTCACACGTTTACGCGAAGACACAGGCCGCACACCGATTTTAGCGACCATTTTAGTTGGCGACGATCCTGCATCCGCGACCTATGTAAAAATGAAAGGCAATGCCTGCAAACGCGTTGGCATGGACTCCATTCGCCGCACTTTGCCTAGCAACACGACGACTGAGCAACTCTTAGCCGAAATCCAAGCACTCAATGCCAATCCCGATGTGCACGGCATTTTGCTACAACATCCTGTACCTGAGCAGATCGATGAACGCGCATGCTTCGATGCCATCGCGCTAGAAAAAGACGTTGATGGCGTTACCTGCCTAGGATTCGGCCGCATGAGCATGGGCGAACGCGCCTATGGCTCTGCTACGCCTGCCGGCATCATGACGCTGCTAAAAGCTTACGACATACCACTTGCGGGCAAGCACGCCGTGGTGGTTGGCCGCAGCGCAATTTTGGGCAAGCCAATGGCATTGATGTTGCTCGGTGCCGATGCCACTGTGACCATTTGCCATTCGAAAACTCGCGACTTACCCGCACTAATCAAGCAAGCCGATATTGTTGTTGGCGCGGTTGGTCGGCCTGAGTTTATTAAAGCCGAATGGATTAAAGATGGCGCCGTAGTAGTTGACGCTGGCTACCATCCCGGCGGCGTGGGCGATATTGAGTTAGCGCCACTGCATGGCCGTGTGAGTGCCATCACACCAGTGCCAGGCGGCGTTGGCCCGATGACTATTGCCACGCTCATTGAGCAATCAGTGACAGCGGCAGAGCATCAGCCAATCTGAGGCGGCCACGAAACAAATTCATCATTAAAAAAGGCCTCATTAAGAGGCCTTTTTATTACACACTATTTTCAGCACAAAGCTTAAGCAATACGCTCAAAACGCAATCCTGCATATGTGGTTAATCGCGAAATCAAACGTTCACCAAACAAGCTTGCCGGCGTCCAAAAACCGCCAGCGAAGTCTGCTTTTGGTGTATCAAAAGCCAAACACATTGCCGCTTGAGCCAGCATTTTGCCGGTCGAACCATAGCCAGGATCACGATCACCAAAAACCTTCACCGACAAAGACTTACCTGATGCCGTGCGGCCAATAAAGCGCAAATCATAAAAGCCATTTTCTTGCTCATCGGGACTTGGGCCCTCACCTGGCGCAGGTAACACTTTGCCCAATAGCGCACGCGTTGGTGAAAATGCTGAGCCAACCATCACGCCGGCAATGCCTGCCGCGACAACGCCGGCGGTAATCGCGCCTTTGGCACCAACACCAGTACACATAGCCTCATCGTAGGTGAAGCCTTCACCCCAAGGATGACCTTGCAAAGCATGGCTGCGATGCACCACTCGCGTGTTCACAGTGGCCATCACAAACGGCCCAACCCAGCGCTTAAAGTCGGCATCGAATTGCACGCCTTGCACATTCGGCTGGCGCACACGCTTGTAGTCATCTACTGGGCAAATAGCGTAAGGATCGGTCATTTCACGGCGCACCGCGGGGTCAGCCTTAGCCTCTTTCACTGCATTCATTAAACTCGCCACCGTGCCGCCAGAAGCGCCACCGCGCATTTTCCAAACGCGCATTTTTACCGAATTACAGGGCTCACCTAGGCTGCTTTGCGCCTCTTGCTGCAAGAAGTGCACGCCAAGATCCGATGGTATGGAGTCGAAACCACAGCAATGCACAATGCGCGCGCCGCTCACTTTTGCCGCTTCGCCATAACGCTTGATCATGCGGCTAGCCCACTGAATCTCACCCGTCAGGTCGCAATAGTCAGTGCCAGTTTCAACGCAGGCGCGCACCAACGGCTCGCCATATAGCGCGTATGGGCCAACCGTCGAAATAATGACATTAGCTTGCGCGCACAGAGCTTTTAAGGAAGCTTCATCACTAGCATCAGCAATGAGTAAAGGAACATCGACATCTAGCTCTCGGCTAAGCTCATCAAGCTTTGTTTGTGAGCGTGCAGCCATGGCCCAACGTAGCGTGCCTGCAGGCTGGTTGGCCAGATAACGACTGAGAATCTTGCCAACAAAACTGGTGGCGCCAAATACGATCACATCATAGGGTTTCGTCATTGCAGTCTCCGTCCAGCTCTTATCAAGCAGGAATTAGGTAGTTGGGCGACTCACCAGCAGCTTATCAATACGCATGCCGTCCATATCGACAACCTCTAAGCGTAGGCCTTGCCAAGTCAGCACATCGCCGGTTTGCGGAATGCCACCGACTTCAAATAAAACCAATCCTGCCAATGTTTGAAAATCACGACTCGCTTCAAGCTCTTCAGCTTCGAGCGGGAATAAATCGCGAAAGCGCTCAATTGACAAAGCGCCATCGAGCAACCAGGTGCCATCTTCGCGCGTCACGACATCAGGGTCACGCGAGCTCGCCTCCGAAGGCAGCTCACCAACCATAGCCTCTAGAACATCAGTGAGCGTGACTAAGCCTTGGATATCGCCATACTCATCGACAACTAGCGCCATGTGTTGGCGGCGTTTGCGCAGCAGCTCGAGCAGAGCCATTGGCGTCATACCAACAGGAGCAAACAGTCCAGGCTTAGCTAGCAGCTCAATATCCCAACCACCGCCTTGTAAGTTGTGCTGCAGCAGCTGTGGCAACGACACCACACCAATATAGTTGCCACGACCATCTCGACAGACAGGTAAATGGCTATAGGGAGTTTGTGCGACTAAGGCTTTTTGTTCCTCTAAACTATCGGCCAGATCAAGCCATGTAATGTCGGGACGCGGTGTCATGATTAAGCCAAGATTCCAGTCATCCATACGGAAAACATTGGCAACTAGCTCACGCTCGCTATGATCGAAAATGCCGGCTTGCGCACCCTCAGCCATCAACACCTTAATTTCCTCTTCTGTGACCGGTGGATCATCGACGCGCTTTACGCGCAGTAAGTCCAGTACCAACTCGGTTGACCAACTTAAAAAGCGCACGGCTGGATGCGTAATAAAAAGCACTGCCTGCATGAATGGGCCAATAACACGCGCAATGCGTTCTGGTGACTGCATAGCCAGGCGCTTCGGCACCAACTCGCCGATGATCAAAGAAAAGTATGTGATGGAAATCACCATACATGTCGTTGCCAGCACGCTCGCATAGGGCGCAATGAAAGGAACACCTTCGAAAATTGGGCGCAGCCGTTCTGTGATTGCACCCTCGCCAAAGGCACCGCTCATGACGCCGATTAGTGTGATGCCAATCTGCACAGTGGAGAGGAAAAATGTGGGTTGCTCGGCCAGTTTCAGTGCGGCCTTTGCACCTTTGTCGCCAGCATCAGCCATGTGTTGCAGGCGAATACGACGGGAAGACACAATCGAAATTTCGGAAAGTGCAAAAACACCATTGAAGGTGATTAGCAACAGAATCAGCAGTATGTCCATAGATGGCGGCGGGTAGTGACCGGTAGCGTGGATACGCCGCAGGCCGCATCATAACGCGGCACTGCGATTTTCTCCTAGCGCGAGACGATCAATCGCTGGCTTTACGCCAACGTACGCCCTCTCGACTAAACTCTACCGCCACACCCATAGCGCTGAGTTGCTCGCGTAGCTCATCGGAGCGTTGAAAGTTTTTCGCCGCCCGCACCTCAGTGATTTCCGCCACTAAAGCTTCAACTTCGGCCACAAATGCTGCATCGCCAGCACCCGCTTGGCGGAAGGCTTCAGGCTCATATTGCAACAAGCCAAGGATACCGCCCAAACGCTTGAGCAAGTTGGCAAACTCGCTTGCCGCCACACGATCGCCAGCTTTATCACAGCGGTTAGCTTCGCGAACTAGCTCATACAACACCGCGAATGCTTCTGGCGTATTGAAATCGTCGTTCATGGCGCTGGTAAAGCGCGCTTCGAACTCAGCTGCTGTCGCTGGTTCGCCCTGCGTAGCATCAACAAAAGCGCCTAGCGTGGCGTAGAAGCGCTCCAATGCCTGTTTAGATTGATCCAAAGCAGCATCGGAATAATTTAACGGGCTACGATAGTGGCTAGCAGCAATAAAGTAGCGCAACACTTCCGGATGAAAGTCTTTTAAGACTTCACGGATGGTGAAGAAGTTATTTAAGGACTTCGACATTTTTTCCGCATTTACTTGCACAAAGCCCACGTGCATCCACGCATTCACATAGGTCTCACCAGTGGCGGCCTCGGATTGTGCAATCTCATTTTCATGGTGCGGAAACAGTAAGTCGCCGCCACCGCCATGAATATCGAATCCTGAACCTAGGCAGCAAGTCGACATCGCTGAACATTCAATATGCCAGCCTGGACGACCCTCGCCCCATGGCGATCGCCAGGATGGCTCACCAGGTTTAACGGCTTT
>CAXIBK010000156.1:0-4708 GCA_964022225.1 uncultured Paraperlucidibaca sp. | reverse complement strand
CGAGGCTGGCGCCACTAAAAATAGGTCGGCCCAACGTGCCAGCTCGATATGGCCCATGGCAGCTTCGGCTTTTGGATCGAGCAAATCGGTGTGCACAGCATTGCCAGATAGCGCCTGCAAGGTTAGCGGCGTGATGAACTCTTGCGCGGCGGCGGTCATGATGACTTGCACCTCAGCGCCAGCATCACGCAGGCGGCGAATCAGATCGGCGCACTTATACGCCGCGATGCCACCAGTCACGCCAAGTAAAATTCTTTTCTGAGATAGCCGCGCCAGCATGCAATTACTCCACATCGGGTCTATACCTTAGGTAAGCGCCACAGGCGCTGCCCTCAGCAAGGACAAATCGTGGTGCGAAAGATACCACGAGCTAGTGAACTCAAGGAGTAGAGATGAGAATTCAAGAATGGCCTCTCAATGAGCGGCCGCGTGAGCGATTGCAGCGCCATGGTGCTGGCGTACTAAGCGATGCTGAACTCATCGCAATTTTACTTGGGCATGGCATTGCCGGCTTTTCGGCGGTCGATATTGCTCGCCAAACCCTGAACACCACAGGAGGCTTGCGGCAGCTGCTTACCGCCTCATTTGAAGATGTCAGTAAACTTCCGGGTTGGGGTCCGGCACGTACTTGTCGATTAGCCGCTGCCGTAGAGCTAAACAAACGCCATTTGCACGCCACTGTGCTTTGCCGAGAGTCTCTTTGCAGCCCGCATGACACGCGCAAGTTTCTCAAGGCACGGCTTCGGGATTTAGAGCATGAGGTTTTTGCTGTGGTGTTTTTAGATAATCAACATCGCGTCATTGCTGTAGAGGATCTGTTTCGCGGCACGCTCGATAGCTGCTCGGTGCATCCGCGCGAGGTGGTTAAGCAGGCGCTGAAGCATCAGGCCGGCGCGGTGATCTTGGCGCATAACCATCCATCAGGAGTGGCGGAACCATCGCCGGCCGACCGACATATCACCACTCGATTGAAGGAGGCGCTGGCTTTAGTGGATGTGCGTACGCTCGATCATCTAGTCATTGGCGATGGCGAGCCGGTGTCGTTTGCTGAGCGCGGCTGGTTATAGCGAGCAGCCTCATGCAGATCATGTCTCGCCGAAAGCAGTCGACTATAACCGTATGGTCGACTGTGACTGCCAATCGATGTGCTCGACCCAGTCTGGATGCGCTGGCTCAGTGAGCACAAAGACACCAAGAATACCGGCAAGAAAGATCACTTTGAGCAGGCGATCACCCCATATTGGCGCTTCGACACCAGCTAATGCTTGATGCGTTGGGCCGACCTCCAAGCTTTGTGTATCGCGCAAAACCCATGCAAGCAGCAGCACAGCGGCGACAATAAAAAGCCATGAGCCACCAACAAAGAAGCCCATGCCCATAAGCAAAGCCACGATCAATGGCATGGGCAAAAAAGCACTTAACCAAACCATTAGCACGGCAATAAACAACAGCGCCCAAGCGGTAATGCCAAGCAAAAACACTCGCAACATGACCCAAACGCGCCCGCCAGCACGGTATTCACCGCTAAACAGCGGGCGGCGCGTCCAATACACCGCCAGAGCTAATGGCCCCAGCAGGATTAGCAGCCCAACCCATGCCAATGGTGTGCGCATTTGGCGGCGCTGAGCATCCTGATAAAGCCAGACGCTTAGCGCCGCCAACGTAAGTAATAGCGCGATCAAGCGGCGGCCTCGACATGCTCTGGATCGGTCGGGATATCACGTCCTAAATACAGGTACATGGCCGGGACCACAAACAGTGTGAACACCGTACCGATGGTCATGCCGGTGGCAATCACCAAGCCCATAGAGAAGCGCGATGCCGCACCGGGGCCCGTGGCAATTAGCAACGGAATCATCGCTAACACCAAAGCTGCCGTGGTCATCAACACTGGACGCAGACGAATCGCAGCCGCCTCTTCAATGGCCAAGCGACGCTCATGACCCTGGCGTTGCAGTTGGTTAGCAAATTCCACGATTAAAATACCGTGCTTGGCAATGACACCAATGAGCGTCACCAACCCGACTTGAGTGTAGATATTGATCGATGCCCCGGGCACTTGGAACATCGCAGCAATGTTCAAGCACAGCAGTGCTCCGCAAATCGACATTGGCACGGTAACAAGCATGATTAATGGGTCGCGGAAAGACTCAAATTGCGCCGATAACACCAAATAAATGATGATAAGGGCGAAGAAGAATGTCATCACCAGCGCCGACCCTTCGGTTTTGTATTGCCGTGATTGGCCGCCGTAATCCACGCTAAAATCTTTCGGTAAGGTGGTACGCGCCGCCTCATCAAGCACACCCAATGCCTCACCTAGTGTGACACCAGGACGCGGCACTCCAGAAAGCGACACAGCACTCAACTGTTGAAAGCGATTGAGCGATTGCGGCTGCACAGTTTCACGCAGCGTCACCACTGTCGACAAAGGAATCAGCTCGCCGGTCACGGTGCGCGTGTAGTAGTTTTCCAGTTGGTCCGGATTCAAACGCTCACTGCGCGTAACTTGTGGAATGACTTTATACGAGCGTGACTCCATGCTGAAGCGATTGGCATAACCACCCGATAGCATGGCTGACATATCGGCCGCCAGCGTACTCATATTGATGCCCAAGAGTGCCGCCTTCTCGCGATCAACCTCCACTTTCACCTGCGGTTTATCAATCTTCAAATCGCTTTGCATAAAGATGAATTTCTTACTCGCCATGGCCTTGGCCAAGACTTCATCGCCGGCACTCAGCATAGCTTCAGGGCTAGCAGTACCTGTGATAATGAATTCAACCGGAAAGCCATTACCACCACTGGGCAATGAGGGCGGTGAAAATACCGCATTTTGCAGACCTGCAATTTGACTCACTTTACCGGTAGCTTCCTGCAGTACCGCCTTGGTCGTGCGCTCGCGCTCAGTCCAAGGCTTCATTACCACGCCAGAGATGGCGGTATTACTGCCCACCGCTGAGCCGCCACCGCCCACACCATTCAGCAAAAAGTAGTTTTCTTTCTCAGGGATGGCATTGACGATTTCTGTTAACTCATCGGTAAACGACGTCAGATAATCCAAGGATGAAAACGAGTCACTTTGCGAGAAAACCAAAAAGAAACCTTGGTCTTCTTCCGGTGCGAGCTCCGCTGGAGAGGCCTTAAACAAGAAAAAGCAAGAAACTAAAACAATGATGCCAAAGGTTAAAATCACGTGCTTATCGTCCATCGCACCGTGCAATTTGCGCTGATAGCCAAAGCGCAACTTATCGAACTTCTCATCCAACCAGTGCGCAAAGCGATTGCTTTTCTCCTCGCTAGGCGTGCGCAGGAGCATGGCTGACATCATGGGCGATAGCGTTAGCGCAATCACACCCGAGAGCAGGACTGCACCCGCTAGCGTAAAGGCAAACTCAATAAACAAGGTGCCGGTCAATCCACCAATAAAGCCAATCGGTAAATACACCGCGACCAAAGTGATAGTCATGGCAATCACAGGCCCCAGCAGCTCGCGCGCACCTTTAATAGCCGCATCGAAAGGCTTCATGCCTTCTTCAATGTGGCGATGGATGTTTTCCAGCACAATAATGGCGTCATCCACCACCATCCCAATGGCGAGCACCATCGACAGCAACGTCAGCAAATTGATGGAGAAGCCCATTAGCTGCATTAAAAAACAGGCACCAATCATCGACAGGGGCACGGTAACAGCCGGAATCAAGACACTGCGCAACGAGCCCAAAAACAGATAAATCACCACGATGACAATCAATACCGCCTCGACTAGCGTCTTGATCACCTCGTCGATGGCATCGTTGATATAACGCGTAGAGTCGTAAGGAATGCTAGCGCTTAGGCCTTCAGGCAATTGCGCAATAATGCCTGGCCAAACGTTATCGCGTAGGTCTTTGATGACATCAAGCGAGTTCGCATCGGGCGCGACCTCAATACCCATGAAGGTAGCTTTCTTACCATTAAATGAGACATCCGTGCTGTAGTTTTCCGAGCCCAGCACCACATCGGCAATATCGCCTAAACGAATAATCGCACCATCCGCCGAGCGCACCACCAAGGCACGGAACTGCTCAGGTGTATTGAGATCGGTAGAGGCCGTTAAATCGACCTGCACCATGGAGCCTTTCGTTGCACCAAGTGCTGCCAGCACGTTATTGCTGCGAAGTGCGTTATAGACATCACTAGCCGTGACACCGAGCGCCGCCATGCGTTCCGGCTTCATCCAAATGCGCATAGCAAAGGTGCGATCACCCAAGATGCGCGCGCGCTGCACACCGGGCACGGTGGCGAGCTTAGGCTCAACCACACGCACGAGATAATCGGTGATTTGGTTATTGTCGAGAATGTCGGAATAAAACGACAGATACATCGCCGCCGTGGTGTCGCCCACCGACAACTCAACGACTGAATCCTCAGAATTTTCCGGCAGCTGGTTGCGCAGTTTATTAACCTTGGCGGCAATCTGCGTGAGCGCCACATTGGGGTCGTAATCTAGACGCAAATAAGCCTGAATCGAGCTAACACCCGACAGGCTAGTCGACTTGATATAGTCGATGCCTTGCGCCGAGGCAATTTCGCGCTCCAACGGCGTGGTGATAAAACCCTGCACCAAATCGGCATCAGCACCAACATAGGTCGTCACCACATTGATGACGGCGTTTTGTAGCTCGGGGTATTGGCGCACGTTTAAGTCAGTGGCCGAGCGCAGCCC
>CAXIBK010000155.1:0-4709 GCA_964022225.1 uncultured Paraperlucidibaca sp. | reverse complement strand
TTAACCGCGTGCAAAAAGAGGCTGGTTGGTCGCCCGTGCGCGAGCTCACCGTTTCTGGTGGAAGCTATGGCCACATGCGCGGTGCTTTAGACATCGGCGGTGGTCTGAGTGAGCGCGTTGCTGGTCGCGTTAACGTGGTTAGCGAGCAGTCCGATAGCTTCCGCGATGGCGTCGAGTTACGCCGCAATGGCATCAGCCCGACACTGACTATTCAGGCCACAGATGCGACAAAGATTGTCCTCGGTGCTGAATACTTTAATGATTTGCGTGTTGCTGACCGTGGTATTCCTTCGCAAAACGGAAAGCCATTTAAAACTGACGAATCCACATTTTTTGGTAATGCCGCGCAAAGCCCAACTGAAACGACTGTGAAAGCGCTGAATGCTTCGGTGGAGCATCGCTTTGCTAATGGCGTGCTGCTAACCAACAAGACGCGCTTTGCTGATTACGACAAGTATTATCAGAATGTTTATGCTGCCGATGCTGTAGATGCACAAGCAGCAGGCATGGTTAAAATTAAGGGCTATCACAACGACACGCAGCGCACGAACTTGTTTAACCAAACCGATCTGCAGTTTAACTTTGTCACAGGTAGCATTAAGCATGAGCTGGTGACGGGTGTTGAGCTGGCGCGTCAGGATTCGGATGACTTCCGCATTGATGCAACATTTCCAAATAATGCCGGCCAAAAAGAGATTCAAGTCTCGGCGACGTCACCATTGGCCTTTGCTGACTTCACCGGCGCTCGTTCACGCGACCGCAACACAGTCACCGACACTTTCTCTATCTATGCACAAGACCAAATTGCGTTAAATGAGCAATGGGATGTCATCGTTGGCGTTCGTCGTGACCGCTTTAAGACTGATTACACCGACAACCTGAGTGCAGCTAATAATGCCGTTGCCACCGATACCGAGCTATCGCCACGCGCCGCATTAATTTATAAGCCTCGCAAAGATTTATCGCTTTATGCCAGCTATAGCCAGACATTTCAGCCTCAAGCGGGCGATCAGCTCACATCATTAGTGCCAGGAAAAACTAATCTCGACCCAGAGGAGTCCTTAAATAAGGAAGTCGGTGTGAAGTGGGATGTTCGTCCTGACTTATCGCTGACGGCAGCTGTTTATCGTTTAGAACGCAAAAACGTCGCAGAGGAGTTTCCTGCAAACTCTGGAAACTTCCGCTTAATCGATGGCCAAACAGTAAAAGGTGTTGAACTAGGCTTCAACGGACGCCTCACGCAAAAATGGCAAGTTGTCGGTGGCTATGCCTTCGCCGATAGCGAAATTGATGCTGGCGGCAAAGAAACAGCAATGACGCCACGCCATACCTTCTCGCTGTGGAATCGTTACGATGTCAACGATACCTATGGCGCTGCTCTCGGCGTAGTAAGCCGTAGTGAGATGTTTGCTAGCAGTGGTAATGCCGTAGTGCTGCCCGGCTATGCCCGTGTCGATGCGGCACTGTATATGCAAGCCACCAAGGATTTGCGCCTGCAGCTTAATGTTGAAAACCTATTCAATACGGACTACACGCTAAATGCACATAACGACAATAATATCAGCCCTGGCTCACCAACCAATGCCCGCGTAACGGCGGTGTATTCGTTTTAAGCCCTAGCACTGAAACAAAAAAGCCCCGATCTAACGGGGCTTTTTTGTGGGCCAGCAGGCTTAGGCTTTTTTCAGCTTTTTCGCCAGCTTCTTCAGTTTTTTCTCTTGCTTAGCAATTTTGGTTTTGGTGGATTTAATTGCTTTTTTCAACGATTTTTTAACGTTCGCCATGAGGTGTTTCTCCAAGTGATGAGCGCTTGAGCGCATTGGATCAGCGTGGGCGATCACTCGCCTGATGCTGATCTAAATAGTCACGAATAAAACGACGTATCTCACGAGCAGCACTTGTGTCGAGCTGTTCACACAGGGCAACAAAGTGCGCCCGCTCATCCTCATTGATTCGGATGATGAGTTGAGCGTTCTTCTTTTTCTTTGACGGCTTGTCAGTCATCGCATGAGTTCCCGCTCACGTGTCGCTGCGTATTCGCGCACAGCCACCATAGTGACTATCATTGTGATAGTCAATGTATATACATAAATCGACTTGGCTTAGGCTTAAGCGCTATTGCTAAGCACAGGTAATGTTAGTGTCACGCACAAGCCATGGGGTTGAATGTTCTTGGCCATCAGTGTGCCACCATGCATCTTGGTGGCCTGTTGAGCAATGGCTAAGCCCAGACCATAGCCATGGTGTGCGTGCGCTTTAAGCGCAGCGGCCTCACTGCGATAAAATGGCTCAAACACGCGTGTTAAATCAGTTTCTGCCACGCCGGGGCCGGCATCCATGACGCATAAGCGAATCTGATCGAATTGCTCCTGCAGCGTTACATTAACGGTGCTACCTTCAGCCGTGAATTTGATGGCGTTACGTACGATGTTTTCAATAGCACGACCCAGTATCGTTTCGTCAACTGTTGCCATGATAGGTGCAGCGGCGATGAAGTTGATGGATTTTGTTGTATCGGCAAGCTCATAGCTGGCGTCATCGACGATGCTTGCCACCAGCTCATTGAGATCAATGCGGCGCAGTTGCAGTGCGGCCTGCGTGCTTTCGAGTCGCGATAAGGTCAGTAACTCACCAATCAATGCATCTAAGCGCTCCGACTCACTCTCAATGCGCGCAAGGCTGTCTTGGATCGCGCTAGGCGTTTGATGCGCGATGCCAATGGCCATTTGCAGTCGTGCGAGTGGGGAGCGCAACTCGTGTGAGACATCGTGCAGTAGGCGCTTTTGTGCCTCGATATGCTGCTGTAATTGTTGTGCCATTTGATCAAATGCAGCGCCTAGGTCGGCTAGCTCATCGCGGCGACCATTCATCGCAAACGCAACACGGGTGTCGAGCTTGCCGCGCGCCACTTGGTTTAGAGCATGGCGTAAATGCCGAATTGGCTTGGCCAGATACCAAGCAATTGCGGCGCTAAAGGCAAGGCTGGCGAGCAGGCCGGTGAGCCAGAGCCAGTAAGGTTGGCGTTTGGGCCGATGCGGTGGCTCAAGCCCCGCTTGCATGCGCAACTCACGACGTAGCTGACGTAGCTGATGGCGCTGCTCGGGGTTGTTTATACCTTCGGCAAATAGCTCTGGGTTCGCCGACAATATAGCCCGCGTAGATTCGGCGCGCGCTCGATCACGCTCATTATTGATCACCGCGCCAACAATAATGCTAGCGCTTATTAGTGCCAGCCAAAATCCGAAAAGTAGCTTCCAAAATAATCGTCCCATTAGCCCACTCGCAGTTGGTAGCCTTGGCCACGCACAGTCAAAATTAATGTTTGCTGCTCACCGAGCGCCACGAGCTTTTGTCGAATGCTACTGATGTGCACATCAATGCTGCGATCAAAACGCATGAGCTTGCGCCCGAGCGCGAGCTCTGAAAGCTGGGCCTTGCTGACGACGCTTCCGGCTTGAGCCATCAGGGCTTCTAACAGGCTGAATTCAGTGCTGGTGAGCTCGAGCTCTTCGCTATGCCATTGCGCGCGGCGCTGGCTCGGCCAGAGCGTAATGCCGCTGTAGCTAAGTGCAGTATCGGGCCTAGGTGTTAGCTGGTTCAGATTGGCGCTCATGGCTTCTGTACGCCGCAAAATAGCTCGAATGCGCGCAAGAATTTCGCGCGGCGAGCAGGGTTTAGGTACATAGTCATCGGCGCCAAGCTCAAGGCCGATAATGCGATCGATATCATCGCCTTTAGCGGTGAGCATGAGCACAGGAATGTGACTGCTCTGGCGTATCTGTCGCAAAGTCTCGATGCCGCTTTGGCCCGGCATCATGATGTCGAGTATGACCATTTGAAAGCGCCCACTGAGCGCTAGTGCAGCACCGGTTTGGCCATTATGAGTGGCTTCGCTAGCGATACCTTCGGCACTTAAATAGGTAGCGAGAAGCTCAGTAAGTTCGCGGTCATCATCGACAAGTAAAATAGGCTGCATAGCCACACTCAGCTAGTGATCGTGTTGGCATGATAAAGCTTGAACACTTCCTGCGCGCCATCTTTACCTAGCTTTACAGTGCACTTAACGCAAGTTAACGCCTGCTGTTTGCACACTGCAGTCACGGATCAACGCTTAGATGATCTGAGCATTTCACAATGAGGATTTAACGATGATGAAAAAAACATTAACTGCACTGATTGCTGCTTCGGCTTTATCGATGACTATGCCAGCGATATCACAAGCTGCTTGGTGGAATTTTGGTGGCGATAAAGCGGAGCAAAAGTGTGAACATCATAAAAAGGGTATGCGTGGTGAGGAGCGCGGGCTGCGTGAGTTGAAATTAACTGATGCGCAGAAAGAGCAAATTCGCGAAATTCGCCGCGAGCAGCATGATGCTTTTCGCCTAAAAATGAACTCGATATTGACGTTGGAGCAACGCGAAATTGTTGCCAAAAATGAGGCGAAACGGGCAGAACGCCGCGAGCAGCGTTCCGAAAAAAACAAATAAACTGATTGTGAGGTGAAAAAAGCCGGATAACTTTTAAAGTTATCCGGCTTTTTCTTTATATGGTGCGCCCAGAGAGATTCGAACTCCCGACCCCCAAGTTCGTAGCCTGGTGCTCTATCCAGCTGAGCTATGGGCGCATTGCAGAGGCCGCGCATTATGCGTATCGGCCTATTCATCGTCAAGTGTGTTTTGGTTGAAAAAACAACGTTTGCACAAAGACGG
>CAXIBK010000154.1:0-4721 GCA_964022225.1 uncultured Paraperlucidibaca sp. | reverse complement strand
AGCCAGCGTGAGCAGCACAGTGTAGAGCCAACGGGGCAAAAGCCATTCCTCGGAAATACTGGAGGCAATGATTCTACCCGCATACACTAGGCGCTGTTTAGATTTTGATGACAGGTAGTTATGGCCCGCTCGGTTGTTCGCGCTAACGACGGCATTTCGCTGGCGATGCTGCACCCACGTTACTGGCTAACATGGTTTGGCCTTGGCTTGATGTGCTTACTCGGCTGGCTGCCTTGGGGCGTGCAGCGTCGCATAGGCGCAGGCATTGGCGCACTAGCTTATAAACTAGTGCCATCGCGCGTGGCAGACACTCGCGTGAACATTGGCCTGTGCTTTCCCGAGCTTAGCGAAACCGAGCGCGAACGTTTAGTACGCGACATCTTTCGCGAAGGCGGCATCGGCGTAATGGAGGTTGCCCGCGGCTGGATGCGCTCACCCTCGCTGCTATTGAAAGCCTGCCGCGTAAATGGCGTTGAGCATGTCCATGCCGCGCAAGCAGAGGGCCGCGGCGTAATTATCCTAGGCGCACATTACAGCCATTTGGATTTAAGCGGCGTCATCATCTCGCAGCAATTTCCGCTGCAAGTAGTCTATCGCCCGCAAAACAATCCCGTCGCCGATTGGTTTATCCGCAACCGCCGCGCCAAGCTCTACACCGGCCAAATCGACCACGCTGACATGCGTTCGCTATTCAAGGCACTAAAAAAAGGCGAGACCGTATGGACTTCGGTAGACCAAGATTTCGGCCTCAAGCAAGGTGTAATGGCACCGTTTTTTGGCGTGCCCGCAGCCACACTCACCGCCACTGCACGCATGGCGAAAGTGAATGGCTCAGCCGTGCTGTTTTCACACTTTATGCGTCACGGCGATGATGCCGACTACACCTTGAGCTTTACGCCAGCATTAGAGGGCTATCCTTGCGGCGATGATGTGGAGGATGCTAGTCGCATAAACGCCGAACTGAGCACGCTGATCCGTCGTGCGCCAGCGCAATACATGTGGTTTCATCGACGGTTTAAGAGTCAACCAAAAGGTCAGCCCTTGTATTATACGAAGAAAAAACGGAAGAAGGATGCATGAGTTTAATTCAATGGGTGGATTTTCCACCGCTAGGTGATGATCGTGGATCATTAGTCGCTCTTGAAGCACATAAAACTGTGCCGTTTGAGATTAAGCGGGTGTACTACATATTTGGCACACAAAGCGGCGTAGCTAGAGGTTTTCACGCGCATAGAAATCTTAAGCAGGTCGCGATATGTGTTACGGGAAAATGCCGAATGGTCTTAGATGATGGCGCAACAAGAGAAGAGGCATGGCTGGACTCGCCAATCAAGGGCTTGATCATTGGGGATTTAGTTTGGCGAGAAATGCATGACTTCAGTACAGATTGCGTGTTGCTAGTGCTAGCTAGTGAGCATTATGATGAAACAGATTATATTAGACAATATGAAGAGTTTTTAAGGGCATTATAATGAGTCTAATTCATAAAACAGCAATAGTGTCAGAAAAAGCTAAAATCGGAAGTGGCGTTTCGATTGGGCCATATACAATAATATATGATAATGTCGAAATTAACAATGGAACTATAATTGAAGGATTTTGTGAGATTGGAGTAAGCAATAGCTTATCAGATCGAAAACTTCTAATCATAGGGAAAAGCTCACACATTAGATCGCATAGTATATTTTACGAGGGATCAGTATTTGCAGAAGGCCTAGTAACTGGCCACAGAGTTACAGTACGTAAAAAAGTAAATGCAGGCAGGGGGCTCCAGATTGGAACATTGTCAGATTTACAAGGGCACTGTGAAATAGGTGATTACGTCAGGCTTCATAGTAATGTGCACATTGGGCAAAAATCAAAGATAGGTAGTTTTGTCTGGATATTTCCATACGTTGTGTTAACAAATGACCCTCACCCACCTAGCAATACCTTACTTGGTGTAACCATAGAGGATTATGCAGTTATAGCAACAATGAGTGTCATTTTGCCTGGCGCAACTGTTGCGAAAGGCTGCTTGATTGGTGCGCACTCTTCACTTAAAGGCGAAACTCAACCAGACATGGTTTACGCAGGGTCTCCTGCTAAACCTATTTGCTCAACATCAAAGATACAGCTTTCAGATAAATCTGGACCTGCATACCCGTGGCGAGAGCATTTTAAACGAGGGTATCCAGAAGAAATAACCAAATTATGGCCAGCGACATAAGAGCACGAATGTGATTCCATTTCTCGATTTAAGTTCTATCAACACCAAATACCGCGCCGAGCTAGTCGATGCTTGCGCACGAGTTATCGACTCTGGTTGGTATATCGGTGGCAGTGAACTTGCTCAGTTCGAGCAAGCGTTTGCGCAGTACTGTGGCACCAAGCACGCCATTGGTGTCGCCAATGGCCTAGACGCACTAACTCTTGTATTTCGTGCATGGAAAGAACTCGGCAAACTAAAAGAAGGCGATGAGATCATCGTGCCTGCTAATACGTATATAGCAAGCATTTTAGCGATTACTGATAATCGACTAGTGCCCGTTTTAGTCGAGCCCGACGCGCAAACATATAACATATCGCCAAGCTTAATCGAGAAGGCGGTTACACCGAAGACACGGGCTATATTGCCTGTGCACCTCTATGGCCAATTAGCCGATATGCCCGCGATAATGGCTATAGCTAAACGGCATAACTTATTAGTCTTGGAAGACTCAGCCCAAGCTCACGGCGCTAGCATTAATGGTAAAAAAGCCGGCAACTGGGGTGATGCTAGTGGCTTTAGCTTTTATCCTGGAAAAAACCTCGGAGCGCTAGGCGATGCCGGAGCGGTTACCACTAATGATGACGAGCTTGCGAAAACATTACGCGCATTAGGCAACTATGGGTCACACGAGAAATACAAAAACCTATACCAGGGTGTTAATAGTCGTTTAGATGAAATTCAAGCAGCCATGCTCAGTGTGAAGCTAAAGCACCTTGATACGGAAATGGCGCAACGCAGAGCAGTGGCAGATGCCTACACTAGAGGCATAAATAATCCACTGATTGCACTGCCCACGCAGGCGTTTCAAGCTGAAGTCAAAGATACAGAGTCTCATGTTTGGCACTTATACGTCATTCGCTGTGAGCATCGAGCCGAGCTGCAAAAGCATATGCTCGATAACGGAGTGCAAACACTTATTCACTACCCAATACCGCCACACAAGCAGCAGGCCTATAAGTCACTAAGCTCATTAGCCCTCCCTATCTCTGAGCTTATTCATGAACAAGTACTGAGCTTGCCAATAGGTCCAACGATAACGGTAGAGCAAATAGAGAGAGTTATTAATGCGTGTAATAGCTTTAGGAAATGCTAGATTTCCCAAAGCTTCGAAACCTAAACCCTAATTTTTAGCTCTAAAGTACGGATAGATTTTTACAGGAATTCGCATGAAAATTTTAGTTACCGGCGGTGCCGGCTTTATAGGCTCAGCCGTAGTTCGCGAACTAATTGCTCACAGCCAACACTCAGTGATCAATGTTGACTGCCTGACCTATGCTGGCAACGTTGAGTCACTAGCCGATGCCGCTAGCTCATCACGCTACGCCTTTGAGCAAGTCAATATTTGTGATCGCGCCGCACTCGATCGTGTCTTTTCAGAGCATCAACCCGATGCCGTCATGCATTTGGCCGCCGAATCACATGTTGATCGCTCCATCGATGGACCCGGTGAGTTTATTCACACCAATATCACCGGCACCTACACGTTGCTCGAAGCCGCTCGAGCCTATTGGTCGAGCCTAGATGCATCGCGCCGCGAGACCTTTCGCTTTCATCACATCAGCACCGATGAAGTCTACGGCGATCTCCATGGTACCGATGACCTGTTTTTAGAAACCACACCATACGCGCCCAGCTCGCCATACTCGGCTAGCAAGGCCGCAAGCGATCACCTCGTTCGCGCTTGGCAACGAACCTATGGTTTCCCAACACTGATCACCAACTGCTCGAACAACTACGGCCCTTACCATTTCCCTGAAAAACTCATCCCACACATGATTCTTAACGCCCTCGCCGGAAAGCCGCTACCAGTCTATGGCGATGGTTTGCAAATTCGCGATTGGCTCTATGTGGAGGACCATGCACGAGCACTCATACGCGTGGTCACAACCGGTGAAATCGGCGAAACCTATAATATCGGCGGTCACAATGAGCAAACCAATATTCATGTGGTGCGAACCTTATGTGCGTTGCTTGAAGAGCTTGCCGCTGACCGCAAACCTGCTGGCGTAGCGCGCTATGAAGATCTCATCACTTTTGTCAAAGATCGCCCAGGTCATGACGCGCGCTACGCCATTGACGCCTCAAAAATTGAGCGCGAATTAGGCTGGGTGCCGCAAGAGTCATTCGACAGCGGTTTGCGCAAAACTGTGCAATGGTATTTGGCCAATGAGGCATGGTGGCAACGCGTGTTGAGCGGCGCCTATCAATTACAACGTATTGGAGCAACACAATGAAAGGCATCATCCTCGCCGGCGGTTCGGGCACACGACTACACCCCATCACCCGTGGTTTGTCGAAACAGCTACTACCTATCTACGACAAACCAATGATTTACTACCCACTATCGGTGCTAATGCTCGCTGGCATTCGTGACGTCCTGATTATTTCCACTCCCGATGATCTGCCAGGCTATCAGCGCCTTCTGGGCGATGGCAGCCGCCTCGCGGGCGAGCTTCGCCGACACAACGTT
>CAXIBK010000153.1:0-4768 GCA_964022225.1 uncultured Paraperlucidibaca sp. | reverse complement strand
CGAGTGAATCATACAAGCGCGTGAGCACATCATTAAAGCTGAGCTCAGCTTGCTGTCGCATGCGCTGATCGAGCTGCTGGCTGACTTCATCGCGCAGGGCAGCGAGTAGATTAATGGCGAATAAATCGAGAACCTTTTCATGGGCCGCCTGATGGCTCAAGAAATCTTTGAGCTGAGCAATAAGCGGATGTGTAGGGGTAGCTTTGCCTTTGTTCGTGTTCTTTTCCAGCTTGTTGCGGCCATCCCATTGCTCCAACGGAATAAAGTAGTCGCAGGCCTTGGCATCTCGATCAAGCTCGCCCTGGCCTCGCCAATGGCGCATCTCATCAGTCAGCTTGGCAATGGACTTTTCCCTAAATGTGCTGCCGCTAATAACCTTGTTCGCTAGGGCGTCTTGCAACAAGGTTATCACCTCAGCGCCATCACGCTGCCATGCGTGCCACAGTGCTTGTGCCGCCTGAGCGCGCTGCTCAAGCATGGGCAAATAACAATCACGCAGCTGCTGCCAAGATTCGCCGCTGGGCATTATGCTGCCAAAGCGTAGCTGTGCTTGTGGCGTTTCAATCAACGGTTTCAGTTGCCGATCGAGTGCGTCCGGCGTCGACCACGAGCGGCTAATGCAGGCCAGCAATAGCGGCGGCTGAGCATAAAACCATTGCCGCCACACATCGCGCACCACCTGCACACGAAGGCTATCCATATCGGTGCGCAGGCGCTGTTGAAACAGGCTGCCGCTATCGAACGCGTGCTGCTGCAACACGCGCAAGCACCAGGCATGAATAGTGCCAATCTCCGCTTCATCCAGCACTTGCTCGGCATCGCGCAAGCGCTGTGCAGCAATGGCGTGGTCGCAAGCAGCATAATCAGCAATGAGATTTTGAAGCGCTGGATCTTGACTATGGCCAAGGCTAAACGCCAGCGCCGCCTCACTTAAGCGTGCACGAATACGATCGCGCAACTCGCCAGCGGCGGCATCGGTAAAGGTTAAAACCAAGAGTTCGGATGGGCTATAACTACAGCCGCGACGATCGTCTTTACTTGGGTCATGGCCCAATACCAAACGCACATAGAGCATGGCGATGGTGAACGTTTTACCGGTACCGGCACTGGCCTCAATCAGCTGCATACCGCGTAATGGCAGCGCTAAAGAGTCCAGGGCTTGGTATTGCGTCGCCAACAGTGAGTTCGATGCGCTCATCGCGATGACTCCGCCCATTCGCGGCGCTCAGGTTCGATGTGATAGATCATTGCTGACACCAAACTATCGCGATAATGCGCAAGCTCATTAGATGCCGATAAGGCAGCATAATCAGGCCACAACATGGCCATGGGTGGTTTGGTAATGGGTGCAAAATTGTTATCGCCAAACTCACTGCCTTCATAGGCTTCGCGCGCTGCCTTTTCACACGCCAGCGTTTGATCTGTATCTTTATTTTTCGCTGTTGGCCTAGTCAGATACGCCGCGGCCACAGCGACATCAAATGCCAGTGCATGATCCTGACCATCGCGCCATGCCTGCACAATATCGCGCCAATAAATCTGCGCATCGGCTAGCTCCACCGGCGCCCAATCAATCACACCCAATGGGCATAGCACGGATACTGCGACCGGATGCCCAGATAACGTCAGCAATAGTTGCTGTAGCCATAGTGGCCAGAGCTTTTCCCAGCGTTTCACGCCACCGTTGTCATTCAATAATTTGCTGGCATGAGGCACCCACAATATCTGTTGACCAGCACTGGTTTCGCGCACGCCATGAATATCGGCATAGACCTCAAACGCACTGCCATCGACCAGTTGTTGCGTATACGCCGCCGCTATCGGCGCCAATGCACGCTGGCTTAGCCAATCTTCGCTTAGCAATTCAATAGCTTCAGCCGTCGCTTTTAACTGCGCTTGCGCCGGCTCAGAAAAACCGGCCAATGGCCATTCGCCGCGCCCGACCCGCTCGGTAACAGCCGTGGCCAAGGCCTGCTCAGGCTGA
Source organism: uncultured Paraperlucidibaca sp. (assembly GCA_964022225.1). GTDB lineage: Bacteria > Pseudomonadota > Gammaproteobacteria > Pseudomonadales > Moraxellaceae > Perlucidibaca. Next base: position 2,784 of record CAXIBK010000153.1, on the reverse strand, counting down.
TCTTGCTGCACCGATCGCAACAAGGCCTCGATAGACTGATGCCGCACCAAATGATCGACCTCAAACGGCTCATGATCCGGACTAATGACATCCGCTTCGGCAAACACCACACCCAAACGTTGACGGTAAAAATAGCGCGCCGGCGAGCGATAAAAATACATCAACTCACTTAAGGGCAAACGCGCGCTAAGTTCATCAATCGCGATGGCGATGGGCTGCTGCTGGCTAGGTGCTACATAGTCGTTGGCGGCACGCCACATCGCGGCAAAACTCGCGGCCTGATGACCTTGAAAATAGCGTGGGCTAAATGGCGCTAGCGCATGCTCGGTGGTAATTGCCGACAGCGATGCATCGCTAAACTGCCAGCCGCGATAGAGGTAATCACGCAGCTGCGCAACTAACAATGACGGCGGCTTCTCAGCATTAGATCGCGCACTACGGCCAACCCAGCTAATCAAAACATGGCTACGCGCCGAGAGGATGGCCTCAAGAAAAAGGTAGCGATCATCGGCGCTACGCGAGCGATCACCGGGGCGTGCCAGTGCTGGCGCGTGCAGTAAATCAAAGTCGTTCGGCGTCTGGCGGCGGGGAAACTCATTGTCATTTAAGCCAAGCAAACAGACCACGCGAAACGGGATGGCGCGCATCGGCATCAAGGTGGCGACATGGACATTACCGGTGAGGAAGCGCTGACTCATGCTGGCGTCATCGAGACGTGCCAACCACGCTTCGCGTACAACGGTAAGCGGTAGCGCCATCGCCAGTTCAGTGCCATCGGTCGAGCTGATGTGCATCTCCTGCTGCCATGCCTCTAGGGCATTTTGCACTCGCTGCATCAGTAGCTTTTCATTATCGTCTTGGCAATCAAAAAAATCGACCAATAACTGCTGACAAAGCACGACCCAGTCGCTGCCCTGACGTGCTACCAAGAGCGCTTCGGACCATGAGCTGAGCTGGGTGAGTAATCGTGCCATCGGGCCTAAACGCTGAGCTTCAGTAGCACCGCGACGACCACTGGGCATGAGAGAGTCAAAGGCTTGTGGCGTGTCGATCTGCTCGCCACTAGCAAAGCCTAGTAGCAAGCGATCGAGGGCAAATTGCCAAGTATTTTGAGCTAAGTTGGCCGGAACCCCCCAGGTTTCACGATGGCGGCTATCGAGACCCCAACGCGCGCCAGCGCGATCAAAATCATCGCGCAATTCAGCAATATCATTGGCCTTTAAGTCAAAGCGGCGACGCACCGCAGGCACATCGAGCAAGTCCCAAATTTCAGTCGCCGTGCAACGCGATTCTGGCAGGCGCATCAGCCACGCCAAGGCGGTGAGCATGGGCTCGGTACTGCTGCTTGGACGATCGAGCAAGGTATAAGGCAAATTCGGCGATTGTCGCTGAGCTGACGATGCCCCAACCGAGCTCGCCGGCACGCTAAACGTGGCCTCAATCAGCGCCGCATAATCGCGAATATCAGGCACCATCACGGCAATATCTTGTGGCCGTAATGGCTCATCGTCGTGACGATGCGTGTCGAGCAAATCGAGCAAATAATCTTTTAGCGCCTCAACTTCGCGCAGGCGGCTATGCGCTGTTTGAAAGCGTAGCGAGGCGTCATTGGGTACTAACGCTACGCGCTGCTCAGCTGCCTCAGGCAGCGGCGTTAAATTCAACACCTGCTGTTGAATTTGCGTGAGCAACGAATCCGCCGGCGTCTCATCAAAAATATCGATGCGCTGGCCAATTGCTGCCACTTGGGGTCGGTAGTGTTCAGGCTGATCGATCCGCTCAAGCAAGCCAATGTAATCGCGGCCCTGCTGCCCCCACGCCAATAGCAAGGGGTTAGCATGCTGCGCCACCTCATGTGTTGCCAGCTCAAGCGGCAAACTGGCTTTGCGCGCATGACGCCCGCGAGTCGAGGCTTTAAGCAAATCGGCCCAATAGTATTGGCAAGGATTAAGTACGGTGAGCACCACTTGGCAATGTCGCGCTAAAGCCGCAAGTGCATCCAAATAGTGTGTGGGTAACGTTGAAAAGCCCCAGACAATAATGCGCTCAGGCAACCCGACGGGGCGCGCATCACCAGCCAGTGCCGCAATAAAGCGCTCATGCACAGCGGCGCGATGGCTATCATCTGCCATGTGCATATCATCATTGAGTAGGCGCCAAAGCTCAGCTTGCCAGCGCTGATGCTCGGCGAGCTCGCGGGCATCGTGTGCCGTTTCGGCGCGTAGACGAAGTTGATCGTGGCCAGCACGCCAATCCATCAGCCAGTCGCCGCGATAGACTTGATATTGATCGTATAAATCGGCCAACTGGCAAGCGAGCTGCCAGCGCTTTTGGCCATCACTATCATCGTGCAAATAGCGTTTTAACGGCTCGAAATATTCGCGCTCAACGAGCTCCGGCAGCAGGCGCAACAGCCGCCAACGCAGCGATGATTTATCGAATGGTGAATGTTTGGGCACAGCGTCGGCACCTAGCACCACACGATACATTTGCCAGAAAAATCGCGCGGCAAAGTCGGTTTGCACGCCGGCACAAATGCCTAAGCCTGGCACCTGTGCATCGGGCTCGGCGGCCATCGCCGCCTTCAACCATTGCGCCATGCCGTTGCTTTGCACGAGCACGCGCTCTTGCGCCATCGGGCCGATGGGATACGCCCGAACCCAGGCCAGCACAACATCGCGCAAGTTCTCTAGGCGATGACTGTGCAACACCATAAAACCAGGCGCGATCGCTGAACTCATGGATCACTTCCTATGTGATGAACGACCACAATAGGGTCGCTTC
>CAXIBK010000152.1:0-4839 GCA_964022225.1 uncultured Paraperlucidibaca sp. | reverse complement strand
GACTCACCCTCACTGATTAATCGTTTGCTGCAAATAAGTAGCCAATTCTGGTAGCGAATGACAGAGCATTAAAGGCTGGTGCGCCAAGAGCCGCTCAGCGCTATGCACGCCATAAGTAACACCTACCGAAGCCATGCCAATCGACTCCGCCATCGCTAAGTCATAGGTTGTATCGCCGATCATGATGGCGCGCTGCACCGGAACATTCAGCTCGCTCAACAGCTCGTTGAGCATGCGTGGATCTGGTTTAGATAAAGTCTCATCGGCGCAGCGTGTGGCTTTAAAGTAATGCGCTAAGCCGGTATCAGCCAATACGCGATCCAAACCTTTGCGGCTTTTACCAGTCGCCACAGCAAGCGTTAGCTCCTGCGCCCGCAAGCCCTGCAGCATAGCTTCAGCGCCCGCAAACGGCTTAGTTTGCCTATCACTATTGGCGACAAAGTGTGTGGCATATTGCTGACGCAACGCTTCGCGAGCCACCTCGCTTACCGTTGGAAACAACACACGCATGGCCTCAGGTAGACCTAAGCCAATAATATCTTTAGCCGCCGCCTCGCTAGGCTCATCAATACCCAGATCACGAGCTGCGGATTGAATACTGCTGACGATCTGCGCCACGGAATCCATCACCGTGCCATCCCAGTCAAAAATCACTAGGTCAAACTTAGGCACGGCGCAACACCGCCAAACCTTTTTCAAAGTCGTCATCGGGCTCGGCTGAAAGCGCCAAGCGCCGGCCCGAAGGCAGTGTCAGCTTCAAATCGCGGGCATGCAAAAACAATCGCGATAAGCCTTTGGCTTTAAATCGCTCGTTATCCACATCACGGCCATATTTGGTGTCACCCACGAGGGCATGACCTAAATGCTGAGCATGGACACGAATCTGGTGAGTGCGACCGGTCAGCAAATGCGCTTCGACTAGCGTGGCGTCTTTATAACGCTCAAGCACGGTAAACACAGTAATCGCCGCCTTGCCCTCACGCGACACACGCACGATCGCTTCACCACCTGGGCGCTCAACTTTTAATAGTGGCGCTTCAACGCGATGCGTCGTGCCTTGCAAGCGACCACTGAGCAACGCCACATAGCGCTTATCCATTTGACCATCGCGCAGCTGACCATGTAGTGCGCGTAATAACGGCCGATGACCAGTAACCATAATCAAACCAGATGTATCGCGATCAAGCCTATGCACCAGCTCAAGGCTGCCGGCCTGTTCAGGGCGCATCGTGCGCAGGGCTTCAATTAAGCCTACGGAAATACCGCTGCCGCCATGCACGGCTAGGCCCGCTGGCTTATTGATTACCATCAGATGATCTTCATCAAACACCAAACGCTGCTCCAAAAGCTTTTGTAAGCCGCTGGATGGTCGGTGCGCCGGCGCTTCTTCGCTCATGCGAATCGGTGGTACGCGAATGATGTCGCCCGCCTCAACGCGATAATCAGGCTTGATGCGGCCTTTATTAACACGCACCTCACCTTTACGCACAATGCGATAAATAAGTGTGCGTGGCGTGCCCTTCAGCGCCGTCATCAAAAAATTGTCGAGGCGTTGGCCGGCATAAGCGGCATCCACTGTAATGTAACTAACGGCGGGCGTATCGGAGCTATCGGGTGCGTGCATGAACAAGCCTGTGGATAATTTGGTGCGCTTATCTAGCAGCACACGGGGATGACTGCTATATTAGCGAGTCGCTTAGCAATTTAAGACCCTCATTTTGCCAGTTTATGCCCAATAAGCATCGGGTTTAGCAAAATGGTGGCGGAAGTATAAAGCAAAGCGACGCTGTCCGGCGGGAATCGCACACGAGCTTGGTCTGCTGAGAGGTAATAACCCCAGTATTGATCACCGAACCATGCACCTCCCACGGCTAGCCGTAACACAAAAGTACCGGTAAGCGTTGACGATACGCGCTTACCAACAACACAGCCTAGTGTCGTCTTGTAGATGTAGCACAGGCAGGAATTGTTTTCGGCCCATGTTTACGAACATGGAACCGCGTTGCCCAGCTCCGTGCAGACACCCTGCACCTGACCTAAGCGACCAACAACAGAATCAATGACTTAAGCCAGCCCGATCGGCCGGTGAAAGTTAACCTTAATGACCCATGTACTCATGGTGTTGTTCTGTTGCCGTGCACCTGCCTGCGTTTTCTCAGACGGCCTTTAACCCTCAGGGTAGCCGCACATGAAACGCATGTTAATTAACGCCACACACGACGAAGAAATTCGGGTGGCAATGGTAGATGGTCAACGCCTCTATGATTTCGACCTCGAACACCGTGGCCGCGTACAGAAAAAAGCCAGCATTTATAAAGGCCGCGTAACACGCGTTGAGCCTAGCTTAGAAGCAGCATTTGTCGACTTCGGCGGTGATCGCCACGGCTTTTTGCCCCTAAAAGAAGTTGCTCGTGAATACTTCAATAAGTCGCCAAAAGAAGCCGGCGGCCGCATCAGCATCAAAGAAGCGCTGCAGGAAGGCCAAGAAGTCATCGTTCAAGTAGAAAAAGAAGAACGAGGCAATAAAGGCGCCGCACTATCCACATTTATCTCGCTCGCTGGCCGCTACTTAGTGGTCATGCCTAATAACCCTCGCGCCGGCGGCATTTCGCGTCGCATCGAAGGTGAAGAGCGCCAAGAGCTGAAAGACGCGCTGAACTCCATCACCATCCCCAATGATATGGGTGTCATCGTGCGTACTGCTGGCCTAGGTCGCAGCGCAGAAGAATTGCAGTGGGACTTGGATTACTTGCTCACGCTCTGGAGCGCCATCAACCAAGCGAGCACGGAAAAGCCTTCACCATTCCTGATTTATCAAGAATCTAACGTCATTATTCGTGCTGTGCGTGACTATTTACGCCAAGACATCAACGACGTATTAATCGATAACGAAGCGGCTTATAACGAAGCCATGAGCTTTGTGCAGCAGGTCATGCCGCACTATCAGAACAAAATTAAACTCTATAAAGATTCGGTGCCTCTGTTTAATCGCTACCAAATCGAGAGCCAAATTGAGACTGCCTTCCAGCGCGAAGTGAAACTACCATCGGGCGGATCGATTGTTATTGACCCCACGGAAGCGTTGGTGTCTATCGACATCAACTCGGCTCGCGCCACTAAAGGCAGTGACATCGAAGAGACTGCTCTCAACACCAATTTAGAAGCCGCCGACGAAGTTGCACGCCAGTTGCGCCTACGTGATAGCGGTGGCTTAGTGGTTATCGACTTCATCGACATGACGCCGCCTAAGCACCAACGTATGGTTGAAGAGCGTCTGCGTGAAGCGTTAACGATGGATCGCGCCCGTATTCAAATGGGCCGCATCTCGAAATTCGGCCTGCTCGAACTTTCGCGTCAACGACTACGTCCATCGCTAGAAGAGTCCACAGGCTTAGTCTGCCCACGCTGTAATGGCACCGGCATGGTTCGTGACGTGCGCTCACTAGCGTTGTCGATCATGCGTTTGATCGAAGAAGAAGTTCTGAAAGAACGTACCGCACAAATCAACGCCTCCGTTCCAGTATCGGTCGCGACTTTTCTGCTCAATGAAAAGCGTCAAACCTTAGCCGAGCTAGAGTTGCGTAGCAAAGTTCGTATTTTGATTTTGCCTAATCCGCACATGGACACACCGCACTACGAAGTAACTCGTCTGCGCGATGACCAAGTTGAAGAAAACGACGACGATGGCCCAAGCTTCAAACTCGTTGAGCGCATTGAAGCGCCAGCACTAGAGGTGGTGTTAGATGCTGTTGATGGTGAGGCGCCTAAACGCCAAGTCGCTGCCGTGCGAAACGTCACGCCCGTGACACAAGCACCAACTCAGCAAGCACCTCGCGAAGCGCGCGCTACTGCTGCACCGGCTGCCAAGGCAAATCCCGTTGCGCCAGCAGCGAACAACGTTAACTTCTTGGTCTGGCTAAAGACCTTTTTCAGCACGCTCTTTGGCATCAAGCCCGAGCCTGAGCCCGTAGTTCCTGAAAATCGCTCTAACCAAAATCGCAACGGCAATGGCGGTCAACGTGGTGGCCGTGGCCAAGGCCGCGGTCGTCAATCTGAGCGTCGCCAAAATAACGAGCTGCAAGCTGCTGGTGGTCGTCCACAACGCGATAGCTCCTCTAATGACAACAGTGGCCGTCCTGCTCGTGGTGAACGCCGTGATGCAGCAGAAGGTAGTGAGCAAACATCGCGCCCACCTCGTCCGCCACGCCCACCGCGTGCACCACGCCCGCCGCGTGACTCAAATCGTGATGCAGCGAAAGAGGCTAATCGCGAAGCTGCTGTTGAAGCAGCTCAAACCGATACCACAACTAATATCGACGGCAACATCGCTTCAACCGCTGCGAATGCCGAGGGTGGAGAGCGCCGTCGTCGCAATCGCCATCCTTCGCGCCGCCAGCGCGGACCACGCGAACGCGATCCGCAAGTACTAATTGATGCCGGTTTGCCTGTGCCAGAAGAACTAGCAGCCAAGTCTGCTACTGGCGCTGCCGCAGCAACCATTGCAGCCACTGCAAATGAGGCTACGCAAAATAGCGCTGTCGCAGATGAGGCAGCGACTATTGCAGCTAACAGCACTGAAACGACTGCAGCAGCTGTCACTGCACCAACGAAAGCTGAGTCAACAGCTGTTAATGAGCCTGTTGTCGAAGTGGCTGAAGTTGAAACAACTGCTACAGTGACTGAGCCTGCTGACGCTATTACAGCGACCGAGCCTGCTGCTGAAGTCACCGCAAGCCCTACGGCAGAAGCCGTCACTGCTGACACTACGCCTGCTGAGTCGGCGGCACCAGAGGCAGCTCCAGAGACAGCTGCTGTTGAAACCGAAGCGCCAATAGCTGC